>DAOUVG010000190.1 GCA_030667735.1 Dehalococcoidales bacterium | reverse complement strand
AGTCTTGCATGGGCAGAAGGCCGAATCAAGGGGGACATCCCCTTGCACCCCCGTTCCAAAGGGGGCGCCTCTCAGAAAAGGCGGAACCCCTGGACTTCCCTTTTTCATCACCCTGTTAGTACAACAGATGCCGGATGCTACTGCGGAATGCCCTGTCGCAGGTAAATCCCTGGGCTACGCGGCTCACGATATCAGGTCGCTGGCTCCACGATTTTGCACCGGCATGACCTTACCGGCAGGGTCTTGGCGCATTAGAATGAACCAGTCCAAGTGCGAAACTGAAGTTTCAGCATCGTGACATCAATCAATACAGCGGTCCGGGAAGGAGATTTCGTTGCGTCAGGTAACCGAGCGCCCGTTTTCACAGAGATACAGAGACGATTGGCCTCAAACAGGTGGAAGCCCTATCATCACGCTGCAAGGCGTTACCAAGTCCTACCGGGACTGTATGGCCGTCGACCATGTGGACATGGATGTCAGAGAGGGCGAAATCCTGGGTATCATCGGTCATAACGGTGCCGGTAAGACCACCATTCTCAAGATGATAACCGGCCTGATAAGTCCGACCGAGGGTAGTATCGAAGTAATGGGCATGGACATCACCAGGGAAGGTACTCGTGTCAAGAACTTCACAGGGTACCTGCCGGAAGAGAGTCCATTCTACGAGAACATGACGGTCACCGAGTACCTGATGTTCTTCTCGGAGCTTTACCGCATCCCGCGCAGTGTGGCACGCGAGCGAATCCATCGGTTACTCGGGGTACTGAACCTGGCCGAAGAGAACAAACTCACCGGCGAGCTCTCCAAGGGCATGAAACGGAAGGCGGCCATCGCCCGTACCCTGCTCCATGACCCCAGTCTGCTGATACTCGATGAGCCAAACTCCGGGCTGGACCCGCTGACCTCTTTTTTCATTATCGACTATCTCAGAGCACTGAAGGACGAGGGTAAGACAATTCTTCTCAGCGCCCACAACCTGTTCCATATCGAGTATATCTGCGACCGTGTCGCCATCCTGAAGAATGGTCGACTGGTAATAGTTGATTCCATGGAATCCCTCCGGCAGAGACTGGGAGAAAGAGAGTACGAGATAACCTTCAAGACGGCGGATGACCTGCCCTACGAAAAGAGGGGCGACAACTACATATTCAAGTCTGCCGATGTCGGACAGATAGCTTCACTGCTGCGGCAGGTCTCCGACAAAGGCTGGGCTCTGGTGGACCTTTCCATCCGGCAGTCCGCCCTCGAAGATATATACGTGAAGCTGATGAATGGCACCGAACTGGCCGCACCCGCTTCCGTGTAGGCCGTACAGCCAATGAAGTGCCCCACAGCAAGCTGTGGGGCACAACGGGAAGGGGAGCCGCCCTGCCCCGGGTCACGGGGCGAGCCCTGTTTTTCACTATGAAGAATATACTGACCATCTCAAAGCGGGAAATCACCCGCCTGCGGACGCGTTTCCGGGGCAGGTCAAGAGTCATTATCCTGCTTGTCATCGGGCTGGCTGCATTCCTGTCTTATTTCGTTTCTCAGCAGGGGTTCGTCCTCAGCAAGGAGTTCTACACAATTGGTGCCGGTCCAGATGCTCCCACGATATCGGACGCCCGTTTCAATGTCGTTACCGTCGACCGTATCACGGGCTACACACTACTAGTCGAGAAGAAGATAGATGTCTACATCAATGGTGGTGAGGTGGTCTGGCGAAAGGACGAACGGCGGTCAGTATGCGCCGCCGGTGCACTGAAGCAGTTCCTGGAAAAACAGGAGCTGTCCCGAATAGCAAATAACTATGAACTCGACAGGGCGTTCCCGCTTCGCATCGAGGTCCACCATGTGGAACTGCCGCAGGGCAATATTGCTTCCGCCAGTGCCGAGGTATCGTTCCGGGACCTGCTGGAATCAGCCGATAGCTCTCCCGAGTCAGGGCTCTCACCGGAGTCGTTCAGTTCCAGCGACATCGCAGTCCTGACGCAGCTGGAGGATTTCCAGAGTGGCGGCGGCGCACTGCCGGAGTTCAAGGCGGAGTTCGTCTCCGACGAAGAGATAATCATTCCGTCCCTGATGGACTCACCAATACCCCTCGCTCAAGTGATGCTCGCCTTCTTTTACGTGGTGCCTATCTTCTTCATCAGCATCTTCTTCACAAGCAGTTTCATGGAGGAGAAGATTAACCGGAAGCTCGTTGTTCTTCTCTCTACACCGGTCACGCCCTTTCAGATTATCGCAGGCAAGATGTTACCTTATGTCGGGTACTCGGTTATCAGCATCATCGTGATAACCCTGCTGCTCAAGGGCAGCGTCCCCCTGGCCCTGGCAATCTTCGTTCCCATCATGCTCTTTATCCTGTCCATATACCTGATGGTGTCCCTGCTCTACCGTACGTTCAAAGACCAGACGTTCTTCTCCCTGCTGGCGGTATCAGGCATCACCATCTACCTCATATTCCCGTCCATGTTCTCCGGGATAAGTGATCTCAGCTATATATCACCGCTCAACCTGGCAGTAGAGATGTACAAGGGAGAAACATTCGGGCTGAGTGAATACCTCCTCTCCACCACACCGATGTATCTCATTTTCGGGCTGGGGATGTTCATCGGGACACGTGTTTTCAACGAGGAGTACCTCATGGGCTTCCGACCGCTTCACCGGAAACTGGGCGAGGCGCTCCACCTGACGATAAACAAGAGGCATCCGCACCTATCCATATTCCTCCTCAGTCTTTTCGTCATACCGGCGGTTTTCATGGTGCAGTTGGCCTCGATAGCTATTGCCTTCAATCTACCGATGTCTTATGCCATAGGTACCGTTCTGGCGTTGTCCGTTATCGTGGAGGAGATTGCCAAATCAGCCGGAATCGCCGTCCTCCTGCAGAATGGCGTGGTGAAGTCCACAAAGGCCGTGATTACACTATCGTTCGTTGCTGCCCTGGGTTTCTTTGCCGGTGAAAAGCTGCTGCTCTATGTTGCCCTCAAGGTGATATCCGAATCCATGTTTACTACGGCCGTCTTCGGCTCGGGTCTCCTGATAATGCCTCTGCTCGCCCACTTTATCTTCACTTCTTTCGTGTGCCTGATAACGGCCCGCTTTGGTGTGAAACGATATCCATTGGCGATAATCGCCGGTTCCGTCCTTCACATTCTGTACAATCTTACCGTAGTGGGAGTGCTATCATGAACAGGTTCTTCGCCATGGTGCGGAGAGAGCTGAAGTCCGTCACCAAAGAGAAGACGATTATGCTGGCCATCATCATTCAGCTTATCATTGCATCTTTCTCTTCGGTCATCGTCACCGGTCTGATGGCTTTCTACGACCCCGATTCTATCGGGCAGAGCACTAAAATGACAGTCACAGCAGGCGTAGTCGACCAGACCGACGGACCGCTGGTGGGAATACTGAGAGAAGAGAGTCTCAGGGTCAAGTTACTACCCGATGCTGCCAGTGCCGAGAGTGCCTTCCGGACCGGCCTGGTTGATACGGTCATCCTTGTGCCGGAAAAGGCCGGGAACGTGGTGAATATGAAGCTGATGCTGCCCGAACTGGACTCCAAGGCAACCGTTGTAATGATGGTACTCAAGGAGCCGTTGAAGCAATACGAGTCCTATCTACGCGAGCAGAACGGCATCGCCATGCAATATACGGACCTGAGCGCCAGGACAGACACCAGCTACGAGTTCCTGTACTCGCTGATTCTCCCGATACTGATGTTCTTCCCTGCCCTGCTGGCAGGGAGTATCGTCATCGATACCGTGTCGGAGGAGATTGAGAACAAGACACTGGATACCCTCCGCTCGGCGCCGGTTTCACTCAACCAGATACTTGGCGCCAAGGTATGTGCGGCGATTATTACTGTGCTCGTCCAGTGTACGGCCTGGTCGCTGCTGCTGCGACTGAACCACCTGCACATAGAGAACCTTGGCCTGGTGCTCCTGCTGAGTGTTACAGTTGGTACCATCGTATCCGTGGGTGCTGCCACCGCCTCGCTATATTTCAAGGACAGGGAGAGGGCGCAGTTCGCCTACTCCATGGTGCTGGTGGTGATGGTCGGCCT
>DAOUVG010000108.1 GCA_030667735.1 Dehalococcoidales bacterium | reverse complement strand
TTAGAGTTCGTTGAACGGTATCTGGAGAGGTACGGGTCTGCCATCAAAGGACTGCCGGCCATGGAGCCTAAACGTGCTGGTCCTCCACGAGCTGTGAAAGCCAGTGGTAAGGCGCGAGGAGGCCAGCGTTCGTGTACGCGGGCCATTCGTGCTGAGGTCAAGGCGGGTTTCTTCGACGAGCCCAGGTCGACTCGGTCGCTTAAAGAGCGCCTGACGGAGAAGGGTGTGACGTGCTCCAGTGGCCTCCTGCGTACCAGCCTCAAGAAGGTTGTGGACGAAGGACGGTTGAGTCCGACCGGAAGAGGGAGAGCCCGAGTGTACAGCCGGACAGGTGAGTAGAGGGTAGTCTTACCACCGGCGGAATCATCAGAGATAGCTTCTCTGGTATCAGAGACGAGCTCTCAGTGACTGACCGCAGTCGGGGTGCTGTCCGGTACCACCCTGAACAGACCAAGACAGGCCAGAGCAGCCTGCCTCTTCATCGATAGGCACGGTCGGTGCGGACCGGTAGCCAACGAGGCGTTGCACGAAAGACTGTTTTGTTGGCTACAGAACACAGCGAGGGTCCAGCAGACAATCCGTCGGACTCCTCGAACATAAACGGTCGTGGACTAGGTAGCGAGACTGAGAGCCGTTGGTAAAAAGCACCAAAAGTTGGCGACAAAAAGGCGACGAACTAAAAAGGACAGGATGTCACCAAAAGGCACTTAGCTTCAAAACGGGGCTTTGGCAACTGACACAAAGGTTCTAATTTGTATCTAACGACCCCTATCGGCATACCTGGCCTAGAATTAAGAGTCAGCTGCTCTGCCAGTTGAGCTAGCGGCCCACGTGCTATCCCAGTTTAGCAAATACTCTTGTCTTAGTGCAACGGTGCCCGGATGTCGGGCTTGCAGCCACGTGGCACCAGGGCTACAAGAGGCAGTTGCAAACACAATACAAAGTATAGTCAAAGATTGGAAAACTCTGTATAATTTCATTATTGCTCATCTGTCTCAAGGGATTGAGTTGTCACCACTGCAAGAAGAAGCATTAGCTGCGGCTAAGTGGGCCTTAGACAGCCATTTTATCTCACGGCAGACTTACGAAAAGAAAATCAGGTGGTTTGAGTAAGACCTTGGCAGGATGCTGAAGAACTACCCTCTCATTTTCAGCCAGGCTCAGGATGCCCGTGAAGTCCGGGACTACCAGGAGGCACGATAGCGATGCCACAGGAGCAGACCATGAAGACCCCGATATGGCAGCCGTCAGAAGAGCGGAAGAGAAATAGCAACATCACCGGATTCATGGATTTCGTCAGTAAACGATACGGTAAAGGACTACACTCCTACGATGAACTGTATGACTGGTCCGTAACCAGTCCCGTTGATTTCTGGGCTTCGGCGTGGGATTACGTTGAGGTAAAGGCTTCAGAACCCTGCGATACTGTGATAGTCCCCGCCGAGCATATGATGTACACCAGATGGTTCCGGGGCGCGCGACTCAACTTCGCGGAGAACCTGCTCCGGTACCGTGACCACCGGACGGCCCTTGTCTTCAAGGGCGAAGCCCGGGAGGCGGTAAGGATAACGTACGCGGAGCTCTTTGACAGTGTAGCCCGCCTGGCTAGGTCTCTGCGGCAGATGGGCATCAAACCCGGCGACCGGGTAGCCGGATTCATGCCGAATATGATAGAAACGGTTGTCGCCATGCTGGCCAGTACCAGTATTGGCGCTGTCTGGTCGTCCTGTTCCCCGGATTTCGGCATCAAGGGTGTGCTGGACCGGTTCCGGCAGGTAGAGCCCAGGGTCCTCTTTACGGCTAACGGATACTCCTACAATGGCAAGGCGTTTGATTCTCTGGAACGAGTTGCCGATATCTTGAGAGAACTACCATCTGTCGAGAGAGTGGTAGTAGTCCCTTATACGGAGGGGCGGGCCGACATCAGTCGTGTACCCAACTCCATCCACTACGAGGACTTCCTGTCGCGGGAGAGCGGGCTTGAGATTGCGTTCGAGCAGCTCCCCTTTGACCATCCCCTGTACATCATGTACACCTCAGGAACGACCGGCCTGCCCAAGTGCATGGTCCAGGGTGCAGGCGGTGTACTTCTCAACCAGTTGAAGGAGTTGAAGCTCCATACTGATGTCAGGCGGGAAGACACCATCTTCTACTTCACCACCTGTGGCTGGATGATGTGGAACTGGCTGGTATGTTCCCTGGGACTGGGTGCTACCGTGGTACTCTTCGACGGTTCGCCGTTCTATCCTGATGCAGGAGTACTCTGGAAGCTGGCCCAGGAAGAGAAGACGACTATCTTCGGCACCAGCGCCAGGTACCTCGGCGAGATTGAGAACCGCGGTGTGAAGCCGGGCACGGAATATGACCTGGGCTATTTGAGAACACTCCTCTCCACGGGCTCTCCCTTACCGCCAGAGAGCTTTGAGTTTGTGTACCGGGACATCAAGAGTGACGTACTCCTGTCATCCATCGCGGGTGGCACTGACATCAACGGCTGTTTCCTTGCCGGGAATCCCATCGGACCGGTCTATGCCGGAGAGATTCAGTGTCGGGGCTTGGGGATGAAGGTGCAGGCGTTTGACCCGGAGGGTAATCCGGTAGTGGGGCAGAAGGGTGAGCTGGTCTGCACCGCTCCCGCTCCTTCGATGCCTGTCCGCTTCTGGAACGACGAAAGTAATGAGAAATACAGGAACGCCTATTTTGACGTTTACCCGAACGTATGGACCCACGGAGATTACATCGAAATCACGGAAAGGGGTGGTGCCATCATCTACGGCCGCTCCGATGCAGTACTGAATCCGGGAGGGGTCAGGATTGGCACCGCCGAGATATATCGCCAGGTAGAGGGCCTCGACGAAGTCGAGGATAGTGTTGTCGTGGGGCAAAAGTGGGAAAACGATACTCGCGTTGTCCTGTTTGTGAAATTGGCCGATGGGTTGTCACTAACGGAGGACCTTATCAAGAAAATAAGGGACACCATCAGGAGGAACACCACTCCCCGTCACGTCCCTGCCAGGATAATAGCTGTTGATGATATCCCCTATACTATCAATATGAAGAAGGTCGAAAAGGCGGTCGTAAACGTCATTCACAATGAACCTGTGCCTAATCTGGATGCGCTGGCCAACCCGGAGTCGCTGGAATACTACCGGGATATCGAAGAGTTGAAGACGTAACCGAAACACTCACCGTGGTGAAGGAGAAACACATGAGCTACAATACCATCCTGGTAGAACGGAAAGACGCTGTGGGCATTATCAGGTTGAACCGACCTGAGAAACGTAATGCCATGAATGCCAAACTTATTGACGAAGCAGTCCATGCCCTGCAGGACCTTGATGCTGCCCCTGAAGTCAACGTTATTGTCATCATGAGCACTCACCCGCGGGTCTTCTGCGCCGGGAGAGACCTGGAGGAAGGCTCATCAGAGACAGCCACCGACATCGCCCGGCAACGCGAGATCTCCAACGCTCCGGCACGGCTGTTTCTCGCCATTCGCTCACTGAGAAAGGTGGTCATTGCCGGTGTAAACGGCTTTGCGCTGGCCGGTGGTACCGGTCTGGCTGTTTGGTGCGACCTGGTCGTTGCTGCCGAAGATGCAATATTTGGACTTCCTGAAGCGAATGTCGGTCTGTTTCCATCGGTAGTTGTCCCGGCTCTGGGATACAATACTGCCAGCGCCAAGAAATGCCTGGAGCTTATCCTGACCGGAGACAGGATAGACGCTCACGCGGCTGAGCGGCTGGGCCTGGTGAACATGGTTGTACCGGCCGAAAAATTGGAAGAAGCAACGCTGGAGCTGGCTGGGAAGATTGCCGGCAAAAGCCCCACGACGTTGCAGGTTGCCAAGAAGACCTTCTACAACATGCTGAATATGGAGTATACCCAGGCAACGAGGTATGGCGTGGAGATAACCAGCCTGCTTGCCGTTAGCCAGGACGGGATGGAAGGCCAGCGCGCCTTCCTGGAAAAAAGACCACCGCAGTGGAAGAAAACAGTCTGATAACAATCAGGAGGAAAGTGACCCGTGAAAGAGTTGAACCTGCCCAAAAAAGTGGATTTATCTGAGTTGTTGCCCCGGGAAGGAGCTCAGCACCACGAGAAGTTCATATCTACCGATGCCAAAGTGTGGATGGTCCATGCCGCCATCGATTGCGGCTTCAAGCGTTTGGAGGCAACCAACTTCGCCAATCCACGGCGCTTACCACAGTTCCGCGATGCCCATGAAGTGATGAAGCGGATTGACGGTGAGGCCAGAAAGGGCGTTGAAATCACGGCGGTAACAATTACCGATAGAGGTATCAAGGAAGCGATACAGGCTCGGCAGGAAGGATACGGTCCTGACCGGATTCTCAATATGATGTCCACCAGCGAAGCTCACAACCTGAGAAACGCCGGCCTGACTCATGCCGAACACTGGAAGAGGGTCAAGGAGTGGGTAGACCTTACCCATGATAACGGGATGAAATTCAACGGTTGCGTGAGCACTATCTGGGGCTGTCCCATCAAGGGGCCGATGCCGATGAACCTGGGGTGGGAGTTTGCCGAAAGGTTCCTGGAGGCCGGTGCTGACGACATCGAGCACGCCGACCATGACGGACAGGCAACGCCGGACAGTGTCTATCGGTATTTTACCGAGGTGCTGGAAAGAATGCCGGACCCCTCGAAGCACAATTTCCATCATCACATGACGCGCGGCTGGGGTCTGGCCAATGTCCTGGCAGCCCTGCAGGCGGGCATGGTCCGGTTCGAAAGCAGCTTCGGCGGTACCGGTGGCCAGCCGGCCAACTTCGTGGATGACACTCCGGTACTCGGTACAGGCTCGTATTACTACGCCGACCCGACGCAGGCAGGCCTTGTCCCTACTGAGGACCTGGTGGTGATGCTGGACGAAATGGGAATCGAGCACGGGCTGGATGTGGACAAGGTCCTGGATACAGGCAAGGTTGTCGAGCGGATACTCGGGCAGCGGCTGCGTTCTCAGTCCATAACCACGGGTCGGATACCCAGAGGTTCTACCGGCTACTAGTTACCTGCTCGCAGAAATCCGCGCAACACTTAGATTCTGTGTCTCCTCGCTCCGCTCGGAGCCCCGGCTAAGAATGACATGGCAATAGCGGGACACCGAGACTGCTTCGCTTCGCTCGCAGTGACAATCCCCCACCACCGTCATTGCGAGGAAGTGTGCCGACGTTTCGTCGGCCCGGTGACGAAGCAATCTCAGCACTGCATACCCCCCTTGGCTTCATACGGCCTGGCTTGCCGCCTTCTCAGCACACGGGATGCATGCCGTTTTGCCGCCTATGTCTCTCGTCCGGGTTTCCATGACACTCTCATCGCAGAACGCACATTGTACGGAATTCACGATACTGGCAGGCTCAGGCTCATCAATCTGCACTTCTCTCAATGACACGAGGTCGTCTTCCGGTGCGGATAGCAGCCAGTTGATGAACTGGTCTCTGTCTTTGCGAGCATCCTCGGAGACATTGCGGGGACTGAACATAACGCGTACGCCTCTCCCGGAGTTGCGACTGTACAGTGTATAGACCTGCTTTCCGTAGTCCCTGAAAATGAGGTTACCCTTGCCGAATGTGCAGCCGGAGAGACACTGCAGGGCGTCCACTCCGCAGGCGTCATTCTCCACGATTGCCACGATTTCCTCATCCGCCGCTCTGGAGTCCGACAGAAAGGCCAGCGCCGCCTGTGACATCCGGTACCCGATTGCCAGCCCGGGGCAACTGTGACCGTGGAAGGCAATCAGGTCTTCATAGGTTGAATTCATCTTCTCAGTCCTCCCGTTTCTATTCAGGATTGCACCGACCCTATCCCCGTGCGGCCCAGATGGACCGCCTGCCTCTTCCCCTTATCAAGGGGAAGAGGAGAATAGAGATGAAAGGGGCTTCGCCCCTTTCAATACCGCTTGTTACGGGGTTTTCCCCGTGACGTGTTGAAGCGCTATGTCAAGAGAATGGAATCCTATGTACCATAAGCCTGCCGCGAACTTCAAGGGACAGATATCGCTATGTTCACACCTGTCAATGAAGTACTTCG
>DAOUVG010000281.1 GCA_030667735.1 Dehalococcoidales bacterium | reverse complement strand
TGGGATTAAAACAGGGGTCTGGGTGGTGTCACCCCTTCCTGTATAGGAAGGGGAAGGCGTCCCATCTGGGACGCACGGGGTTTGGTCGAAAGGGTTTTTCATCACCCTGCTCGCGGAGCAGATAATGACATATCAATACGTGGTCTCCACACTGGACAAGAAAGTCCTGCAGGGCCAAATGAACGCCGATTCCGAGGAGATGGCAGAGGCAGCCTTGCAACAGTCCGGGTATCGTGTGCTCACTCTAAAAGAGGCACGCCCCGGTATCAGCCTTGAACGGCTCTTGCCTACTCTGTTCGGTGTCAGGCCACAGCATGTCATAGATTTATCACGGCAGCTTGCGGACCTTATAGACTCCGGGCTGAACATCCTGGTGGCACTGGGGTTGCTTAAAGGACAGGCAGCGAAACCTGCCCTGGCGAGGGTGATTACCGGCCTCATCGAAGAACTGCAGGCAGGGAATCCTTTCTCTGAAGCCCTTGGCAAATACCCGGATGTGTTCTCTACCACTTATCGCCAGGTAGTAGCGGTCAGCGAGCAGGCAGGGAACTTGGAGGATGGTCTGCGACAGGTGGCTGCGTACATGGAGAAGCAGATGGCGATAAAGAAGAAGGTGGTGCGGGCTCTGACATACCCGGCGTTGGTGCTGGTCATGGCTGTCGGAGTGATGGCACTCTTCGTTACGATTGTCCTGCCGCCATTAGCGACCCTGTTTGCCTCGTTTGGTACAGAGTTACCATGGACGACGAAAATCGTTATCGCTATCGCGGAATTCTTTATGAACTACGGAACATACCTTCTCGGAGGAGTACTGGTGTTAGCTGTCCTGTTGGCCGGGTATTCAAGGTTGCCGACGGGGAGATTGACCGTGGACCGCCTGCTTCTGAGTGTACCGATACTCGGTCCGGTGAATATTGAGCGTAATATATCCTTCTTCTGTCGGACAACAGGAATGCTTCTACGTGCCGGGCTGCCGCTGCCGCAGATAATGAGTACAGTTATCCGGAGTTGCGGTAATGAGGTCATCCGTCAGGCGCTGCAGAAGGTCAAAGAGCAGTTGGTCCAGGGACAGGGTTTGTCCGAGCCATTGGCTGCCAACGCCCTTTTCCCCAGACTCATGGTGGAGATGCTTGGCGTGGGTGAGAAGATGGGCAACATTGATTCCACCCTCGAAACCCTGGCTGACCTCTACGAACAGAAGGCTGACCGGAGAATCGATACGCTGACAGCGATGATAGAGCCTGCACTGACAATAGCTATTGGAATGGTCGTGGCCCTCCTTGCACTTTCAATAATAATGCCGATGTACTCGGTATTGGATTCTGTGCAGTAGCTGAAAGTTGTGAGTATAAGACAATGACAAAGACTGTGGGACGGTGCCTGCCGAGAGACGGCAGGGGGTGGCTGGCGAAGGCTGGAGCACGGTTGCAGAGTCAATCCGGGATGTCGCTGGTCGAATCAGTAGTCGCCATAGGCATTCTGGGGATTGCCGTCACTACCTTTGTCACCGGTCTATCGACCGGGTCAATTAGTGTACGAGAGATGGAGCAGCAGACCATTACGCAGCGCCTGGCTCGCACTCAGCTTGAGTACGTCAAGAGTTATGCCTTTGAGCCAGGTGCTGCTACATATCCCGTTATGAGCACACCGGAGGGCTACACCGTTTCTGTCGATGTCACTGCTGTCACCGGCGGAGATACCGGTATACAGAAGATAACAGTAGTGGTGCAACGGGAAGGCGAAGACCTGCTAAGCGTCGAGGACTACAAGGTGAACCGATGATGAAACAGGAGCAGGGAATGTCCCTGGTGGAGTTACTGATTACTACTGCCGTGACCGGTATCATTATCAGTGTCCTGGGCACAGCCATATACCAGACAATCACAGTTTCTGAGTTCGGTAACGACAAGATTACGGCCATGCATGAGCTTCAGAATACGGCCCACTGGGTCGGTATGGATGTTCAGAAGGCACTCACTGCGACCGGCGGTAGTGAGTTGGTGATGACACTTCCTGACAGTTCTTCAATTACCTATAGCCTGGCGGGTACCGAACTGCGCCGGACGGCTGGTGGGTCACAAATGACGCTGGCCCGGAACATCAGCAGCATCTCATTCTCTATTGAAAGCCGTATTGTAACCATGGAGATAGCCTCTGTACCGGCGGGAAGGCAGGATGTGGTTGAGCAAGGAACTTACAGGGTGTATCTACGACTGGCGGAGGGGTAAACCGGATGAGGATTGAAGATGAGAAAGGACAGGCACTTCCACTTGCCTTGGTGGCCCTGGCAATGGGAGCTCTGGTAGTAACCCCTTTCCTGACTCATGCCAGTACAGGCCTTATCGGGTCCCGTATCTATGGCCAGGCAATTATGGGGCAGTATTCCTGTGATGCCGGGGTAGAGCACGCCATCTGGAACCTGACCAATGGCGGTCTGGCTGAACAGTTGCCTGATGTCGGTGACAGCGTTACCTATCAACTCAGCGAGACCATTAACGGCGCTACAACGAGCATTACGGTGACTGTGGATGAGGTCGGTGGCGAGGTCTTTGGCGGAATCGTTGATGAAATGATTAATACGCTGGAGTTCGACACTTCGTCCGGTTATGAGTCCAGGATGGTCAATATCTCTGGTGATGTGTACGCCATAGCCTATTGCGGTTCGGGTAGCGATGGTTTTCTGAAGACGGTGGAGATAGCCACCAACGGTCAAATCACGGACACCGTGATTGACACCCTTGAGTTCGACACCTCGGATGGCTTTGAACCGGATATAGTCCATGTATCGGGAGACACGTATGTCATAGCCTATCGCGGCTCGGGTAATGATGGTTTCCTGAAGACGGTAGGGATAGCCTTCGACGGCCAAATCACAGACACCGTGAT
>DAOUVG010000293.1 GCA_030667735.1 Dehalococcoidales bacterium | reverse complement strand
GTGTCCTTGGGAATTGGGCTGAAGTACGAGACGGGGAGACGATGGTTGGCGGAGGCAGTCTTCCCGGTGGTACCCTGCCCACCAGGCTGGTGGCTATCCGTAGTACGGGTAAGGGCAGTCGCTCACCACAGGCACTGAGCAGAATGCTGCGTAGCCGGGAAACGCCGGTTGTCGGTCGTGTTAATGACGACATACTACTGCTCGACCCGCGCTCCGTGCTGCCGGAAGAGGATAACGCCGTACTCGAAGCACTGCATGGCCTGGTCGAAGAACTGAAACAGAAAACCTGACTGCAATTATACCTGCAGTTAGGCCTGCAGACGGACGGGAGAGGTTGAGCGATGTTCGTACTGGGCACCGCGGGACACATAGACCACGGCAAGTCGGTACTGGTGAATGCCCTGACCGGTATTGACCCTGACCGGTTGGAAGAAGAAAAAGCACGGGGCATGACAATTGACCTCGGCTTTGCCTGGATGAAGCTGCCCGGTGGTCGAGAGGTCGGCATCGTCGATGTCCCCGGGCACGAGCGTTTCGTGAAGAATATGCTCGCCGGCGTTGGCGGGATAGACCTGGCTCTGCTGGTTATCGCCGCCAATGAAAGCGTAATGCCCCAGACCAGGGAACACCTCGCCATCCTTGACCTCCTGGCAATCTCAAGAGGAATCGCCGTCATCACCAAGAAGGACCTGGTCGATGACGAATGGCTCGACTTGGTGCGGATGGAGGTTGAGGAGCTACTGGAACCGACTACCCTGTCGCAGTCTCCTGTTGTCGTGGTATCGGCCCTCACCGGTGAAGGTCTACCGGAGCTTACGGCCACAATCGATAGGATGCTGGAAGAGAGCGTACCAGGGAAGGAGACTGACCGGGCCCGTTTGCCGATAGACCGGGTATTCACAATGTCCGGCGCAGGTACGGTTGTAACCGGCACGCTGATTGACGGCTCACTGTCCGTGGGCGACGAGGTGGAGGTCATGCCCTCCGGGGTGAAATCACGACTGCGCGGACTACAGATGCACCGGTCGCGGATAGAGACCGCCCAGCCCGGGAGCCGGGTTGCTGCCAACCTTGTCGGTATTACCACGTCACAGTTGCAGCGCGGTGATGTACTTGCCCGGCCCGGCTGGCTGAAGCCGACTACCATGCTGAGTGCCCGGTTTCGACTGCTTGACTACGTCCGCCGGCCGCTGAGACACAACGCAAAACTGAGCTTCTTTACCGGAGCCGCTGAAGCAGTCGCTAAGGTCCGTCTCCTCGAAGCGGATGAACTGAGACCGGGAGAGGCTGCCTGGGTGCAGCTAATGCTGGACAGGCCGGTAGCCGTTGTCAACGGGGACCACTTCATCATCCGCTCAACTACGGATACGCTCGGCGGCGGGAGAATTACCGATGCACACGCCAGGCGGCTTCGTCGCTTCCGACCGAACGTTATCGATGGACTGATAACCAGGGAAGAAGGCAGCGTCGACGATATTGTCCTGGCGTTACTCGAGACAAGGCAGCCGGCAACATCTTCGACAATATCGGAGCAGAGCGGACTGCCTCCGGGAGAGGTCAAACCAGCCATCGAAACGCTAATTGGACAGGGAAAGGTGCTTGGAATCGGGTCAGGTGAGGACAACGTGCTGTTTACACCATCCGGCTGGGATGGTATGGCGGAAAAAGCAGCGGACCTGGTTCGGGACTACCATAATAGATATCCATCCCGTCCTGGCATTCCCCGTGTGGAACTGGGTAAAAAACTCGCGCTTAAGGTACAATCCCAGGCCATCATGGAGAAGCTGATTGAACAGGGTGCATTGGTGGAAGAAGGGCTGAATGTACGCCTCTCCGGGCACCAGGCGCAGCTAACCCCGGCACAACAGGGCAAGGTAGATGTGTTTCGGAAGTCACTCAGGGAGAACCCCTACGCACCCCCCGGCGACCTGGTACCGGAGCCTGATGTTCTGAATCTACTCATTGAACAGCAGGAAGTGGTAAAGGTGGCTGAAGGTGTGGTCTTCTCCACGGATACCTACAATGATATGGTGGCCAAGGTAACCGCCCATATCACGGCACAGGGCAAAGTGAGCCTTGCCGAGGTACGCGATATGTTCCAGACCAGTCGCAAGTACGCCCAGGCCCTCCTGGAATACCTGGATAGCAAGAAAGTGACCCGCCGCGTCGGTGACGAGAGAGTGCTGTACTAGTATTCCACTGACGATATACGAGGTGCAGGGCGGGAATTACTTGCTTTGTTCGTCCAGGTGCTCGGCAACGTCGATGAACATGAAGGGTTCGCCCCTGGTGAACGTCATGCCCTGGCCGATGGTTATGGTGCGGTTTCCGCGTTTCAGTGGTGTGGCCCTGATGCTGGTCCAGGTGCCGTCAGGGTTCTTCTTGAAGCTGTCGACTATCAGCCGCTCCTGCTCCGCCATGGTGACCCTCCTCTATCATGCTCTCAGATATGATTAAGGGTGTCTAATCCTCAGGAAGCAAAATTGTAGCACCCAGTGAGGGTGATGTCAAGTGCTGCGGACAGCCCCCTGATCCATCGATTCTTTTGGGGAGACCTTACCTGTCATTGCGAGCAGGGACTCTGAGCAAAGCGAAGAGACACCGAAGCAATCTCATCCCTTGCTAGTTGTAGTGTCTCGTATATATCTTTACGTATGATGGATGTTGATATCATTCCAGCGCAGGCTGGAATCTAGGAGGCAAACACGTATCCCGGATCGAGCCTGGCAGGGTGCTGAAAAAGGGGAGTCCAGAGGGGGCGTCCCTCAGAAGGGAC
>DAOUVG010000141.1 GCA_030667735.1 Dehalococcoidales bacterium | reverse complement strand
GAAGCTTCCTCGCCATACCAAACCTGGCCCGGATCATCCATGGCGCAGGCCTTTTAAGGCCCATATCGATAGGGGGTGACAAATTCGCTGAACAATTAGGGTGACATTTTCGCTGGACAGCAACATAGCCTGTACTGGTTCTGTACTGGTTCAGTAGATCCCGTACACTTTCTCCTTTCCGTCAATTAAGTAATTCTGCAACAGGTACTTATGAGGCGTCAAATAGTTAAGTGACTGGTGAGGACGGATAGTGTTATAGACCATCTCCCAATTCAAGAGGGTCTGGTTGAGAGGCATTATGTCGAAATCAGAATCTATCACCTCATAAAACTCCTCGGTGTGGGTCCGGTTCGCACGTTCGACATGGCCGTTGAGTTTGGGGGAACGCGGTGGCAACACGAAAAGACGGATGCCCATCCTCTGACAGGTCTCTTCAAAGATGCTCTGGAACTCGGAGCCACCATCTACCTGTATTGCCTTCACCTCGAAAGGCATCCGGTTAATGATGGCCATGATGAAACGCGCGGCTGACCAGGCAGTAGCCCGACTTGACGCCTCTATCACATCCCACCGCGAGACGACGTCTCTGGCACCGAAGTGCTTGATAACAACACCGGGCAAAGGTCTCACGTCCATGGTGTCTACCTGGACAATGTCTCCTGGTACTCCGGCAACATATTCCTTCGGCTTTCTGACTGCGTAAGGGCGGTTTTGAGACCGTTTCCGCGCGGAGATGTGGTTACGCACCGGTTCCTTGAGTACCCCCCTTTCTTTGAGCGCCTTCAGTATCCTCCCCACCATTGACACCGATACCTTGATACCATGGTCCCCAAGGAGGCTTGCCAGTTTCGCTTTGCCCCAACCAGGGTACTGCTCCCGGAGCACCAGCATCGCCTGAGCTGTCTCGGTAGTCCATGTGGGCTGCCTGACGCGTTTCGGCCGGCGAGAACGCTCTTCTAGAATAGTAAGATTGTCAGAACGGTACCGCCTCTTCCAGCAATAGAATGTGTCCGGGGATATGCCGAAGTGACGGCAGGTCTTCCATGCATTCCTCCCCACCTTCTCGTAATAATCAAACCACTTCAACCGTTTGTTTGCTTCATGAGAGATGTCTGCTATACGCCTGCCTATGGCGATACTACCTGGAGCCAATACATTTACTATCCTCATAAGTAGTATCGTACTGTACGGTATGTATCTGAACTAGCTCAGTCACGGGTCGTCAAGTGCCATTCTGCCCTTCATCCGTATCAACTGGTACTCTACTGGTACCGGTTCGTAACCGTTCTGTAACCATGCAGGCACAATCTTAATCCCACCTTAACCCCGGTGCGATATGATGTTATTAATAGAAATGAAAAAGGAGGAAAGGAAATGAACTACCTGATTGCATCGACCCGAGTGATTGGCAGGTTCCTGGGTCTTATCGTTGGTTACGGCCTCGAGAGTCCGTCTCAGGATGCACTGAATCGCTACCCCACCCTGCGGTACTACTTCTAGTCATGTCACAGCGTAAACCCCGCCCGGCCACGCTCCACTAGCCCGGAAAGAAAAGACATATCATCGAGCGCGGCCGCGGCGCAGGGAAACGCCATCTTCCTGCCCCGCATCCCATTCCAACAGACCCACCCCTCAATCCAGCCCATCTTCTGTACCATCCTTAACCCGCCTCTTTTCGTCACTATGTCCTTCCACGAAAGGTATTCCGTCATTATCTCCGGCACTGGAATATTATGGTGGCATCTTCTTCTCGCGGCCTGACATCCCGGTATGGCGTGGTTGCCCTGATATCGCGGAAGCCGGCGGCTTCGAGCAGTTGCTGGAACTCGTCCTGCTCGTATAATCGCAACGAGAGCTCCTCGGCTTCATCATCAATGACCCGACCATGGCTGATAACCCGGTAACGATGAATGTCATGCTGGACATGAGTCTTCGCGTCGTACGTTGGCAGGGCACTGAAGACCATTTCAGCACCATCAGGTCGGGTTAAGCGGGATTCGTGCCATGTTCCGAGGTCTCCGGTCAGCGCTCTCGGGGTTTCAATTTCAAGGATCAGCATACCACCGGGGACAAGGTGGCCATAAAGTCGTTTGAGACTTTTCCTGGCGTCGTCTTTACTGGTAATAAGGCCGAAGGAACCGGCGGGGATGAGGATATAACCGTACCGGCGGGGGATATCCAGCTCCTGGAGAAGCTGCTGATAGAGTACCGGCTGAAGCCCTTTTGCCTCACAGTGGTTGTGGCATGCCTGAAGCATGTAGTGCGAGGAATCGACACCATCAGTGTCTATTCCTCGTTCCAGGAACGGGACCAGGAAGCGCCCTGTACCGCACATTGGTTCCAGCACGGGCTGGGCGGTGTCTTCGTGACAGTGAAGGAAGAACGCCAGGGCATCCGGCGGCACCTCGGGCTTTGAGAGGTCATAGAACTCGGTGCAGAGTTTTCCGTAGATACTCGTCATTGTTCCCGGCGTAGCCTGTCGCTATAGTATTATAGGTCCGTCGCTGATTACCTGCTCTTCTTCTAGCTTGTCAATCTCCTGGTCACTCAGGCCGAGAAACTCGGCGAGGACGTAACGGCTGTGCTCACCGATGCAGGGTGCCGGACGATTGGAACCGGTCGGGGTCCTGGACAGCTTCAGGGGGGACCCGGGATAATCATGGTTCCCTGCCTGGGGATGGGTCACGTTGGTAAAGTAGCCTCTCTCTCTAAGGTGGGGGTCCTCCATCACCTCTTTTACATTGAGGACGGCCCCGGCGGTCACCCCGGCCTTTTGCAGGATGTGCATCGCCTGATAATGGTCCTGTTGCGTGGTCCACTCACTGATGAGCTTGTCCAGCTCATCCTGGTTCTGCCATCGGCCCATCTGGTCGGAGAACCTTTCCTCCTGCGTCCACAGTGGATTACCGATGGTCCGGCAGAACGCTCTCCACTCTTCATCCGTAGCCACGGAAACCGAGACCCAGGCATCGTCACCGCGGCAACGGTAGCAGCCGTGGGGTGCCATGCAGGGGTGCCGGTTACCCGTCCGTTTCGGTTCGCGCCCGTTCATGGCGAAATCGAGAAGCGGTTCAGCAAGAAGGCCGACACTGGTCTCTATCTGGGCAAGCTCGATGTACTGTCCCTGTCCTGTACGGCGGCGGTGCCAGAGGGCAAGCATCACCGCTCCGGCGGCATTAATCGAGGCTACGGGGTCGGTGTATGTCGACTGCGTGCGGTAGGGCCCACTATCCGGGTAGCCAAGGATACTGGAGAAGCCGGCGTGCTGCTCCAGGGTGGTCCCGTAGGCAGGGTAGTCGCGATAAGGGCCATCATTCCCGTAGCCGGGCATGGAAAGCATTATAATTGCGGGGTTGACCTCACGGAGTACCGGGTAGTCAAGGCCGAAGTTTTTCATCACCCTGGGAGTATAGTTCTCCAGGACAATGTCACTCGTCTTTACCAGCCGCTTGAAGATATCCTGGCCCTGAGGATAGCGCAGGTCCAGCGCAATACCGAGCTTGTTGCGGTTGAAGTCGTTGTACATTCCCATACGGTTCCATGGTTGCTCTCCAGGGTCGCCGCCGGGGTAGTAGGGGAAATGCCTCCCTTCCCGGTGCATCTGCTGCATCCTCTCCAGGGCTTCACGACCACCAGCACGACCGATGGGGGCCTCAATGAGGATAACCTGGGCACCCAGGTCGGCCAGCATCCTGACAGCCAGGGGGCCGGCCCAGACCCGGCTGAGGTCCAGGATACGCACGCCTTCGAGCACTTTCTTCGGCGTGTTCAAATCACGCGTGCTCATAAACAGCCTCCCTCCCGCAGCTTAACCATGTCTTCTCTACTGTAGCCCAGACGCTGGCAGTATATCTCTTCGTTGTGCTCGCCGAGTAACGGCGCGCGGCCGGTCTGCCAAGGCGTTTCGGACATCCGGAAGGGTGCTCCGGGGTAAGGGAGAGTGCCTGTCTCCGGATGTTCCACCTGCACAAAGAACTCCCTTTCCCGGAAGTGGGGGTCATCAAGCAACTCTCCCGGACTGGTTACCGGGGCGCATGGTATTCGCCACTGCGAGCACGTATGGAAAAGCTCTTCTTTCGTTCGCTCCTGGAACCACGGCATCAGCAGGGCGTCGTAGGCATCGGCATTGGCCATACGGTCCAGGGGGCTGATGAACCTCGGGTCCTCGCCCAGTTCAGGCATACCTACCAGGGCATGTAGGAGCTCCTGCTGCCCGGGGCTGGAGGCACTCAGGGCAACGTGCCCGTCTTTACAGGGATAGATGGTTATCGGGTAGCTACTCTCATAACGGTTACCCGTGCGCGATTTTATCTCACCGCCGTAGGTATAGCGGATGATGGTGAACTGGTGGAAGCCGGTCAGGCATTCCATGATGGAGACATCCACACACTGTCCCTGGCCGGTATCATCCCGGGAGTAAAGAGCAGCCAGCGTCCCGAAGAACCCGTGCAGGCCACCCTGGTACTCGGGCTGTGGCCCAGGCCCCTGCAAAGGCTCCCGGTCCGGCTCGCCATTGATGTACTGGTGACCGCTCAGGGCATAGCCCACGATGGATGACATTTTATAGTCGCGATACGGCCCGCTCTGCCCGAATCCGGTGATGGACGTCATAACCAGCCGGGGATTGATGCTCTCCAGGGTTGCGTAATCGAGGCCAAGACTGGCCATCACTCCGGGTTGGAAGTTCTCCACCAGTACGTCGGTAGTTCCAACCAGCTCCTTGAATATTTTAAGTCCGGTGGCACTCTCCAGATTGAGGGTGATGCTCTTCTTGCCGGTGTTCAGGTAGAGGAATGCGCCGCTTCTTTCCGGGTGGGGTTCGTCTCCCGGGAAGGGTCCCATCCGGCGGGCTACGTCTCCCTTTCCGGGCTTCTCTACCTTGATGACCTCGGCACCAAAGGCGGCCAGCATCTTGGCGCAGTAAGGGCCGGACACATATTCGCCGAGGTCGAGTACGCTTAT
>DAOUVG010000117.1 GCA_030667735.1 Dehalococcoidales bacterium | reverse complement strand
TTGCCGACCACGAATACATGCCCGGGCAGGACTCCTACCGGGGCGGTCAACGTGGGAACATCAGGGGTTTCCTCTATGGAAGGGACTTCGTTCGACTCCGAGAAGGTCACGGCAGACTCTGCGTATACAGCATTACCGGAGGCATCGGCATCTACGGAGGCGTAGGCGTACGAGACCATCAGTGCGCCAAGAAGGGACACGCCCAGTAAGGGTATGAGAAGCTTTGCCCACCTCTTCCTCACCACGGACCTCCCGCCTTATACTTGGAGACGAAAGTCCTCTACGTATTTCCTCTGGCTTCGGTCTCCTACTATCAGCGTAGGCCTGGGATACTAAACAGACGGTAAACATGCCCTCCTTCTTTCTAAATATTTCATAAACGTTGGCGAATCCTGTCCTGTTTCAGGGCTTCAAGTGAAAAGAGTGACACAACGGTAAACTAACTGCGGGATGTCATCCCGCGGGAATATCATCACGCCACGTCGTGGATAAAAAAACTCCGCCGGGCTTTTAACCCGACGGAGCAATATTGTAGAAGCAGGGCAGGTTTCCGCTCCGGCTAGGTGTAGACGGCTACCACCACCGCTTCCTTAGCATTGTGGGTATCGAAGAATACCACGGCAACCTTCCTGCCCAGGGCCATCTCCACCGCCGGTATATTGCGTGCCACAGGAACACCCTCCAGGTATATCTTGTGACTACCAGCAAGCTGGACGGTGGCAGTGTAGCCTCCGGAATCGAAACTCCTCAGTATTGCTTTTCTCAAACTCATTTTTCCTTTCCGACCTCCTTCAGACAGTCTACGACATCAACACAGACCGGCAGGGAAGGGAAGACCACCTGTATTTCTGCAACCGTGGGGTATTCCCCTACCGATATCGTCATTACACTGCTCCCAGCGACAACCGCTGTTCGTACTCCACCCGCTGCGGCCGGTAGACCATCGCTACCGCTACCACTCTTCGTTTCGCGAAGCTCAGTCCGGCCCTCGTATCTGTTATGTCAACAACATCGTACGGCTGTTGTCCGCAGTTTACCGGCACCCGAATCGTGCCGCCGACAGATTTCATCTCCGCCTCCCTCAGGTAGGCTCCCCCCCTATCTTCCGCCCGCGCCACTGTGTCCAGGTTCCTGTCCTCCACCTGGACCAGCCTGTCATGAAGTCGTTCAATCTGGTCCCACTCAAAGGAATCAACGATTATTGCCTCGCCGCCCACCGGGTCGTAGCCCTCCACCTGGACCCGGTTGAAAGCCCAGGCTCCCGTTCGATAGCTACCCTCGAATACGGCGTGGTCCTGCCCGTAGGAGTAGACCGAGCTGTCCGTAGACCGGGGGTTGACTATGTAGGCCACGCTGCCTTCAAGAAACAACACATCAGGCACAAAAGATAGCAGTCTCCTGATGACTTCATCGCCCCGGTTGCCCGGGTGAATGGCGAAGTCAGGATAGTAGCTGGTGATAACGGATGATGCGGACTTGACCTCTAGCTTAAGCCCAACTCTGGCGAGGACAAATCCCAGGATATCCTTGACTGACATCTCGTCTGAATCCTTGTTCCACCGGAACTGGTGCCTGGCGTGCCATCTTTCAATGGCACACCAACCATCGGGAGCGTGTAACACCAGGCAGACCCTTCCTCCGGCGCTGGTATGCTCGTAAGCCTCCAGCCAGAAGGTGAGGCCGGTGCTGACCTCGTTACCCTGCGAGGTGACGTAGCCGAGACCGAACTCCAGTTGACAGCCCGTATTTAGAACTGAGAGTGTGCCCGTTCCCGGAGAGGCGTACTGTCCACCGTCATTCCTCATCTCTACCGTTAACCCTCCGCTATCAGGACTGGTCTCCTGCCTGACAGACATGACATCATCGGTAAGCTCAATACTCTGCTCCGACAGTCCGGCACGCCAGACACCGGCCGGGTTAGCCAGCCAGCAGTAGTCGCCGTGATGAGCGATTGCCAGTCCGTACTCGATGGACAGGTCCAACGGTACCGGCTCCCGCCAGAGACTATCGGTATAGTTTGTGTCCGGGACAGTGTGGGACCAGAAGGGACGAGTATAGGGTTCGCTTCCGGTGAATTTCTCCACATAAAATCCGCGATACACATCCGGCTTATCCAAAAACGGGCTGGTATACTCGAAATCGCCGCCCGATGGCGCCGAGACCAGTTCCTTGAGGGCGGACCAGTTACCAGCAGAGACATCACCACCGTCGCCATAGACCAACGACCATAGCTTGTAGTTGTCATCCGAGTCCTGTCCGGTGATAAGCAGATTCCAATCAGTGTCATAAACCACAGCCACGCCGGATAGGACGCCGGTGGTCTTATCCCAGGCAGACCTGGACTGCCAACTCCCGCCAACGTGCTTCTTGACGTAGAGGGTAGACCCATCGGCGAAGAAGATGGCGAGGTCACCGTTGGGCTTGTAGGCGGCAGCCAGCCCTTTGATGCTGGTGGTGGGTGTGTAATCAATAAGCTCCGGGCTACCCCAGGTGGCACCGTTATCGGTACTTTTTATACGCCTGATTTCCTTGCTGGAGTTTACCCAGAAGATGGAGACCTCGGCGCCCTGTGAAGCAGCAGCTACAACAACGCAGCCGTACTGACCGGTGTAGCTCCAGGTGCTGAAATCCGATGCCGGTCCGGGGCTGGCCACCCTCTGCCGGTAGAGCTTTCGGGCATCACCGGGAGGAGTTATGCGAACGCGGATCAGGGAACCATCGCCGGGTATGGTCATCCCGTGGAAGTAGTCATCCTCACTGCCGGTATACAGTCGGTCCCAGTCCAGCCTGACGACACCGGCAATCTTCGCCCTGGCTTCCAGTTTCACGTAGGGGGTACGGCTGGCCGATTTCTGCGCCGCACTGAGCGTACTCGATAGCTGTCTCATTTCTCTCCCATGAACTCACCGGAATCCGTGTTTTACAGGACGCCGGAGGCTAGGTCAAAGCCGCCAGGGTATCCGGCAATGGTTTCCCCGCCTTGAGATAGTGGTCAGCGAGGTGCCTGGCCGCTCTCAGGATTTCCTCGGGGCCGGCAGAGACCCGTTGTCCCCGGGACCCTCTCGGTGAGAGGGCGGCAACAGCAGCCGGCATCCGCTCCCAGTCCACCGTCTTCTCGATGTCCATTTTCGCTTTGAGCGCCCGGAAGATGCTCTTCTTATGGTGCGGCAGCTTCCAGGTATCCGGGTCTACCGGGTCGCCGGGAATGGCAAAAGCATCCCTGGGCAAGCCGTCCTTTGTTGTGGCTATTATCTCTCGCTCTGTCATCTCTACCTCCCTTCAGCGCCTCACCGCACAGCCTGTCATATCTGCACCGTACGTTCGGAAGCCTCTTACCGACCGTAGTCCATTTATGGGCCGTAGTCCATTTATGGACCGTAGTCAGTTGATTCCGATACCGGCGGGTAGTAAGGGGCATAGAGAGCGCGTACCCTAACCCGGTTTCTCCTCCCCAATCTTCTTAGTTCCCCGCGGAAGAAGGTCAGCCTCTCTCGTCCCCAACTCAGCAGTTCCTCAGGGGTCCGGGTACCGCCGACATTCACCCGGTTAATGGCATAGACCGCCCACTCGACGGCTGCGTAGCCGCAGGCTCCGGCAGCCACCAGGTCTTCCTGCGGGCTGGCAATCGTGGAGGTGCTCACATCCAAGGTGTGCAGCTTACCATAGTATATGTAAGCATTCGAGCCATCAGGGACTTCCGGACCGAGAAGGGTCACTGTGTCGCCCCACAGGGCAAAGCGCTGGAACCTCCCGGGGAACTGTCCCACCGGGTATTCCACAGCCTGAACCATGACACGGTCAGTGATGCTCGATATGTCTATCTCCCTCGAAGCTGATATTGTCGCCCTGGTCGCCTTTTGCTCGTAGGGAATCGCCTCGGAGAGGTCTTTCACGGTGTGGGCAATGTGTCTGTCCAGTTCGTCGTTCGTCCAGCAGTAGTTACCGGAGTCTTCATCATGCAGGTCACGCCGGACTATAGTGCGCATATCTCCCAGATTCATCTCTACTTCACCCCCTCAGATTTCTATGGGTGGCCCTGTCCCCTTTGTCCCCCTCGCCTCGTGAGGGGAAGGTGAATAAGAGGCCGGGGAATGCTGCCCCCAACCTCCTGTTCACCTGGAAGCATTCATTGGGATATCATGCCGTGCTGTCGGCCCGGCCATTCAAGAAGAACATCACTTCGGTGGCGGAAATGGCCATACCGATGATGGTGTTAGCATCACCGGAGGTGGACGGAGCTGTCTGCGTAATCTCACCATTATCCGTCCCCTCGGCCACGTAGACATAGCCACCGGCAGTGGCCCCGGAGTAACTGCCAATCACCGGACTGGCAGTTACCGGCACCTCTTTGCCGCTCTTGCCATCAGCCAGGGCTACCAGTTTGCCCTGTATCACCGAACCCGTGGTCGCCAGTGCCTTCTTCCAGCCGCTGCTGTAACCCAGCACATCACCACATTTACAGTCCTCGGCCAGGGTAACCTTTCCCGGCTCGGTCCCCCGGCCGGAATCCAGAACAACTCTCCCCGTTCCCGGGTCTGAAAAAGCCATCTCTCTCCTCCTTTGTTTGTATTTCCACTTTCAGGCATTCGGGCGGGTTCACCCGCCTGCCAGATGTTGCGGACGGTTCCACCTTCCGCCAGGTCTTCGGGCCGGCAGAGCCAGCCCGAAGACACCTAGTCCTGAACACCAATAAGTGCCGCTGCCTTGACAGAGCTGAACAACGCCAGCGAGACATACCACTTTATCCGGTTCCGGGTGGCATCCTTGGTCTCCAGGGAGCCAATAGGCTCCACAGTCAGGTGCCCGGGTGCGGTCAGGCCGCAGAGCCCGCCCTCACCCGCCTGTACGGCATAAACCGTGGAGCAGTTACCACTGGTCGTGGCTGTCTCAACACTCCCGCTCAGCACGTGGGTGTCCAGTATCCAATCATTGACCCCGATGGCAATGCCATCCCAGAAATGGACGAAGTTACCCCACTTGTCCCGATCGGTCTCCATCATGCTGCCCGATGCCCTGACCAGGGCATTAATCTTGCGCCGGGAGCGGCGACTCATCAGCAGCATGTCCGGCTTACCGCCCTTCACCGCATCGATGAGCTCGTCCAGCATGGACAGGGTCAGGGTTGCCCCGGTAGCCCCGGCAGCTACTACCTGAGGGCCAGCGCCCTCGGTATCGATGAGCTGCCTCAGACCGTCGAACTGCTTGGGGTTGGCCGTGGCATCACCGTAGATGAAGCTCTCCTCGAACTTATCCTTGAGTGCTTTGGCTTTCAGTTCCACCACCGCCGCCTCAAGGTCCTGGACGTTAGAGCGGGTGGCCTTCAGGAAGTTATCGACGTCAGCATCCCCTCCCATAATCTTCAGATTGGCCGTCTTCTGCTCAAAGGTCGGTGTCGACTCCGCCCAGGTATCGCCAACATCGTAGAAATCGATTGAAGGCAGGGTATTCTCCTGGTTGTAGGTGGGAACTCTTACCAATGAAGCTAATCATGAACATAGAGCATGCGAGGGGCCATGCCGACTGCCATGAGAAAAGGCGAAAGGATTCCCTTTAGACGGGCAGTAGCTGTGGCAGGCTTGCTAGCTGGGGCCTGTAGCCGCCCCTCCGCAGTGAAAGTTGAAGGTAAGCGATGACTAAGGCCTATTTAGAAGCAGACGATGTAAAGAGATTGGAAAAGGTTACCACCAATCTCAGGGACAGGCTGCTAATCAGGCTTCTATTCCACCTGGGCTGCCGAATCAGTGAGGCCCTGGCTGTCAAGGTTGATGACGTAGACTTTACACAGGGCACTGTTACCAT
>DAOUVG010000222.1 GCA_030667735.1 Dehalococcoidales bacterium | reverse complement strand
CAACTCATCGGTATCAGTATCGTGGTCGTCGTGCATTGCCTGCAAAAGGCGCTCCCATTCCGGTACCGGAATCAGCAGCCGTTCCTTGACCCAGTCCACCAGCTCTCGCGGTGTCTCCGGCGAATAGCCCCGGGCGAGCCTCTGTCGTTTCAACTCGAACTGCGCTGCCAGCTCGCGGGCGACGCCGGGAC
This sequence comes from Dehalococcoidales bacterium, assembly GCA_030667735.1. Classification (GTDB taxonomy): domain Bacteria; phylum Chloroflexota; class Dehalococcoidia; order Dehalococcoidales; family Fen-1064; genus DUES01. The sequence continues at coordinate 3,359 of DAOUVG010000222.1, read as the reverse complement.
GGATTCCGGGGGTGAAGACTACATGATTGAGGAGGTCGCTGCGCAGCCGGGAAGTCGTTCCCGCTGTCGGTTCGTCGGTCATGTAGACGTACTGATTGGTCTGCCGCCAGGAGATATTCTGTGCCATCGGGCTCGGATAGAGAGTGTGCGCCTCCGACCATTGAATTGCTCCCGACTCAAGCTCTGCCAGCACCTGCCGCAGACTCTCCATGTCGAACTCGTCCTGTAAACAGGTACGCCAGGCTTCGAGCAGTATGGGAAAGTCATCATAATGCATAACGGAATCGAGCAGCTTCTGTGAGCGCATACGGTTCATCCAGAGTGGCATTCTCTGGCCGATTTTGCCACGTGTCAGGAGTAATGACCGGCCGGCACACTCACGGAACCTGGCCCCGAAGAACCCGGAACCTTCCAGTCGTTTTCTGAGTAGTTGCTCGACGGTTGCGCTCGATACCAGCGAGAGCACCTCATCACCACCGACATCATGTGGTAACTGGAGCACAATGCAGTCGTTACCGGTATACATCTCCAGTCGCTGACCATAGCGGGCTTCCCAGGCAGCATCCAGCGCCATGGCAAACGGACGGTTGACCCGGCCACCCCAGGTAGTGTGCAGTATGAGCTGGTTTCCCGGCACCCCACCCGGCCCCGTGCTGACAGACTCCACTACGATATGGTGCCGGTGGGGAAGGTCGCAGCCCGTCCTTTCCTTCTGGCGCTTCAGGAAGGCAACCAGTTGCTCCGATGCAGTGGAATCCATGTGGTGGTCACGTTGCAGAGTATCGATAAAGGCGGCATCATCGAGACTGTTGTTGGCAGTCTCCAGTAACTGGCCGATTCGCTCTGAGAAGTGAAAGTCGCGGTAGTTCTCCTCACCCCTCCAGAACGGTGTTGCCATTATCCTGGGGTTGCCGGGAAGCACGAAGACGTCATTATGCGTGACGCGGTCGATTCTCCAGTTCTGTGTGCCCAGGGCAAATGTCTGGCCGGTCGATGCTTCCCAGACAAATTCCTCATCAAGCTCCCCGATGAGGGCGCCGGTCTCCTGGTGGCGAAGGTGGAAGTAGCCGCGGTCGGGTATCACGCCTCCCGACGTGTACAGTGTCAGCAGCGCTCCCTTTCTGGCGACTACACTGTTGTCCAGCCGGTCAATGGAAATACGTGGTTTCAACTCACGTATCCGGGCATCCGCGTAGCGCCCGGCCAGCATGTTCAGGACGAGGTCGAACTGCTCCCTGCCTAGGTGCCGGTAGGGGTAGCTGGCGGTAACCTGTGTGTAGAGTTCATCGATGTCCCACTTCTCGATGCCTGCCATGGAGACGAGGACCTGTGCCAGCACGTCAAGAGGACACAGGACAGGCGCGGTGAGTTCCATGTCATGTTCCGGTATGGCCGAGGCGAGTACCGCCGCTTCCAGGAGGTCCTGCGGGTGCGTGGGGAATATCTCGCCCCGGCAGACCTCGCCCACCCTGTGGCCGGCCCGGCCGACACGCTGGATTGCCGATGAGACCGAAGGAGGTGATTGCACCAGTATTACCTCGTCCAGCGCACCGATATCGATACCCAGCTCCAGTGAGTTGGTTGCCACCACTGCTCGCAGTTCACCCTCTCTCAGCTTGCGCTCGACTTCGGCGCGTATCTCGCGGGAAAGGGAGCCGTGGTGCACGTATGCTATCGGTGCCTCTTCCCCCTCATTGAGCATGAGCGCCAGTTTTTCGCATAGCCTCCTGCCGTTGGCGAATAGCAGTGTCGAACGGTTCCTGTTGATAATTTCCTTGAACTGTTCCGCCAGCGGCTCCCAGATGGAATCCTGTACCTGCCGGTCTACCGCTTCTTCGGGGAACCGCACTCGAATGTCGTACTGCTTCGATGTGTCGGAGCGCACGATGGAGACAGCCCGTGGTGCGTGAAGTGGAGAATGTGCGTCTCCTTCGACGCTGAACCCGCCGACAAACTCGGCCACGGTCTCCAGAGGGCGGATGGTTGCCGATAGGGCAATACGCTGGAATTCGTCATTGAGCGGCACGAGTCGCTCCACGGCTGTCATCAGGTGCACGCCCCGCTTGTTTCCGAACACGGCGTGGACTTCGTCGAGAATTACTGTGGCAAGACCCCTCAGGATTGACCGGCCACCATTGGAACTGAGCAAGAGGTTTAGACTCTCGGGGGTGGTGATGAGGATTTCCGGCGGGTGGCGCTGCATCTGGTGCCGTTCCGACTGCGGTGTATCGCCGCTGCGGGTCAGAACGCGGATATCTGGGAAAGGTACCTCCGACTTCTGGAAGGCTTTTCTCAGTTCGTCGAGCGGCCCGAGCAGGTTCCGCTGGATGTCATTATTCAACGCTTTCAGGGGAGATACGTACAGGACACTGGTGTGACCGGTGATAAACTGTCCGGTCACCAGTTGGTTGATTGCCCAGAGAAACGCCGCCAGTGTCTTACCGCTTCCGGTTGGCGCCGTAATGAGGACATGCTCACCACCGGAAATCCTCTGCCAGCTATCTTCCTGTACCTCGGTCGGCTGTCCGACCTCCTCCAGGAACCACCGGGCGATAATCGGGTGGAAACGAGATAGAGTGCTCACGTCTGTCTCCATAACCAGCGCTTGACGCAGGAGCGGACATCCACCGCCGGATATCGTGTCATGGATATATTCTACTCCTGCCGGTGAGAAATATGAACCCGGTATCGGTGGAAGGCATTGATTGACAAGGAACACATTACCGCTTCAGTCGAATACCCGGTATGTGCCGTAGTAAGTCCATGTGGCCGCTGTGGAGGTGTTGAGCAGACGTCAATGATTCATACCGGCCCTCATTGGTTGCCCACTACTCGATAGTACCGCTATCGATAATTTGCTTGAGGAGTTCCTGAGCGCGCTTCGGATTGAATATTCCGCAGGAGCAGGGCCTGGCCAGGATGCGGCTGGCTTCTTCGAGAGAGGTATTGCCTTTACTGACCTTGCGGGCCATACGCTTTACCAGGTTAAAGGAAATCATGCCATGCCCGCACATGGTGGCAATATCCAGAATGGCCTCCGCGGGCAGCTTGTCTACCTGTCCCCAGATGCCCAGAGAGCATTGCGCAGTGTGGCGCTTGATGCCTGCTTGCTCACAGATATCGTCGACCTCGTCAAAGAGTCCGCTGACGACTATTGATACCCCGAAGTCCGCCTTAACAACGTCCTTCACGAAGGTGACCACCCTCTCCTTATCATCGAAAACGGCGTAAGCACTGCCTGCCCGTCCGGGCCTGTTGACCAAACGCTCAGGGTCCACCATGAACCTGTCCCCGGTGCGCGCCGGTCCCGCATTAACCATGCCATGCCGGTACGCCATTTGCAGGAACTGCTCTACCTT
>DAOUVG010000250.1 GCA_030667735.1 Dehalococcoidales bacterium | reverse complement strand
GTTCTCCAGTCTCTTGCGAGCAATGAGTTGGGCGGCGGCGTTATCTTCGGCGAGTAGAATCCGTGAGCCTGGTCCGCTGGCGGAAACAACTACCGTCTGCGTTGTCTCCGGCGGTGCCTCCGGGACCTTCCCCAGCACTGTGATTACTGTGTCCAGAAGCGCGGTCTGCTTGACTGGCTTGACCAGGTAGGTGGATACGCCCAGTTCGAGGCAGCGGGGGACGTCATCATGGACACTATCCGATGGCAGCATCATTATAATGCTGCTCTTGAGAGCGGGGTCGTCATGGAACTGCCCGGCTACGTCAAAACCATCTATCCCCGGCATCGCCTTATCGAGGAGTATCAGGTGGAAGCTGCGCGAGCTTTCCCTGGCCTCCTCCATTTCATAGAGTCCGGTTGGTCCGTCCTCAGCCTCGGTTACTTCAATTTCCCAGTTACTCAGCAGCTCTCGCAGGATAGAGCGACTGTTGGCGTTATCGTCAACCACGAGAGCGCGCATTCCTTGTACATCAGGCAGGACAGCAGGAGTGATGGGGTCCTGTTCGACTGGTGATTGCCTGGCAAGCCTGACATTGAAATGAAAGGTGCTGCCCACGTCCGGTTCGCTCTCCATCCGGATGTGTCCTCCCATCAGCTTGACAAGTTGCTGTGAGATGGTCAGACCGAGCCCGGTACCTCCGTATTTACGGGTGGTGGAGCCGTCAGCCTGGTGGAATGCTTCGAAGATAATTTCGTGCTTGTCATCCGGGATGCCAATGCCGGTGTCCCGGACTGAGAAGTGAAGTTCCACTTCTTCACCGTGCTCCGCTACGGTCTCGACGGCCACGGCTACCTCGCCCTGTGTGGTGAACTTGACCGCGTTGCCGACCAGGTTAACCAGTATCTGGCGCAGACGCCCTGCATCACCGATGAGGTCTGCCGGCACCTGTGGAGGGATGTGACAGAGCAACTCCAGGCCCTTTCTATGGGCACGCAGGGCGACCATATCGACAGCCAACTCGAGGGTTGACCGGAGGTTAAACGGGGCTTCTTCCAGCTTAAGCTCCCGGGCACCTATCGTGGAGAAGTCCAGGATGTCGTTAATGATTGTCAGCAATGATTCCGCCGAAGACTTGGCGACAGAGAGGTACTCGTGCTGCTCCGGGGTGAGGTGGGTGTCAAGCGTCAGGTCAATCATGCCCATGGTACCGTGCACCGGTGTGCGGATTTCGTGGCTCATGCGAGTCAGGAACTCGGTCTTGGCGAGGTTGGCATCCTCGGCGGCGGCGGTTGATTTCTTGAGCATTTCTTCCGTCTGCTTGCGATTGGTGATGTCACGCGCAATCCCCGTACAGAAAGTGCCCTCCGGGGTCTTCCATGAGGACAGGGAGAGTTCCAGGGGGAATTCAGTGCCGTCTTTTCTCAGTCCGACCACCTCGATTGTTTGCCCCACGGTGTCGGCGCCTGTACCGAGAGCTATCCTGGTCAGCACGTTCTTTCGGGAGTGCCGGTATCTTCCGGGCAGCAGTGATACCAGCGGCCGGCCAATCACCTCTTTCGCTGAATAGCCGAAAGTGCTCTCGGCGGCACTATTCCAGTGGATTGCGTTTCCATTACTGTCAGCCGAGATGATGGCGTCAGTGGCTGACTCGGCCAGGGAGCGGAAGCGCTCCTCGCTCTCTATGAGCGCGGTCTCAGCCTGCTTGCGTACCCTGGTCGTGGTGAGTAGCGGGCGGAAGAGGAGAAAGTAGAGTGTCGGGAAGACCAGGATGGCCAGCAGGAATCCGTCCACCAGTGCTTCTGCTGCTCCAATCAGAGGTGGCAGTAACAGCACCACGAACATCACGAAGACATCCACCAGGAATATCAGGGCTGTCGTAACCAGCAGGAGGCGCAGAGGCGTAATAGGCTGCTCGGAAAGTACGCCCTGAAGCCTTTCCTCCAGCAGGGTGGTGGAGGTACGCTCTCTCATTTTCGGTGTTTCTCTTGTTTTACCTGTCTTGCTCAAGGTGTACCGTCTCTCACGGAGTGCGCCTTCTGTGCGTACGGCAGCTTCCCTGCTGTCGGTCTGACGGCACGGCATTCCTCCGGTTGCCCGTGTCTCTACGGTCTTTCGGGCTATCTAATTGTCCCACCAAAGCGGTGTCCCAGGAAGACACCGGTGGTCTAACGGATTAGGTCGGACGACTACATCTGGTGATACGGGGAGGTCAGGATGCTGGCCTGCGAGTCATGCCTGGCAACCAATGAGTGCGCGGTGCCGGGTTCTCGGCATCACCGGCGGAGGTTGAAGGCGCTGACAGGGATGCGCTATGATTGTGGCGACGTGCAATTCGGTAGCTGCTGAAGCCGTGCGCCGGGAAGGAGATTGAAAGATGAACATAGTCCTGGTGGTGTTTGATTCGTGGCGTAAAGACTGCGTGGGTACCTACGGCTCCCCGCCATGGGGAAAGGTACATACGCCGAACTTCGAACGTTTCGCCGAGGAATCCCTGGTGATGACCCGGGCGTTCCCTGAGACGCTGCCCACCCTGCCGGCCCGCCGTGCGATTTACACCGGCCGCCGGGTGTACCCCTTCCACAACGGTGATTTTCGGCTCAAGGGGGACTTCGTCGGTGCTCCCGGCTGGGGGCCGATTCCCGAGGAGCAGCCGACCATTGCCGAGCTGTTGAGTGCATCGCACTATCGCACTGCCCTCATTTCGGACGTGTACCACATGTTCAAGCCGTCCAAGAACTTCTGGCGGGGCTTCCACCAGTGGACGTTCCTGCGAGGGCAGGAAATCGACATGGCACGCTCGGGACCGCGGCTGACGCAGGAGGAGATTGACTACTGGCTGCCCCGGGAATTGCAGGAAGAGCAGTATGTCAGGTTCATCCAGAGATGCATCACCAACATCCGCGACCGCACGCGAGAGGAGGACTACTTCGCTCCACGCGTACTGAGAGAAGCGGCGCTCTGGCTGGAGCAGAATCAGGATGCCGACAGTTTCTTCCTTACAGTCGAATCGTTCGATCCACACGAGCCCTGGCTGGTGCCGGAGCACTACCGCAAAATGTATCTGGAAGAGGATGGCCGGGAACAGGTTGTTTCCTTCTACCGGGATGTCTCGGACCTGGACCCGAAGCTCCTCGCCCGCACCCGGGCGAACTACAGCGGTGAGGTCACCATGTGTGACCGGTGGTTCGGGTTCTTTAT
>DAOUVG010000177.1 GCA_030667735.1 Dehalococcoidales bacterium | reverse complement strand
TGACCTACACACCGTTTTGGGGTGACAAGAGGGGTGTAACCCCTTTGGAGGGGGATTTCAAGGGGGACACCCCCTTGACGTTTCCCTCTATCCAGCGGCACTCCCTCAGGTGCAAACAAACCCTGCCTACAAGACTAACCCCCATACCGTTTTTGGGTGTCAAGAGGGGTTCCGCCTCTTCTGAGAGGCGCTCGCACGGGGTTGGTCGAAAGGGTTTTTCATCATCCTGCTAGAGGTATGCCGGCAATCAGGTCCGGGCTTCCAGCCAGCCTTCCATGTCAGCCAGCACTCTTTCCCGCCCCGGCTCGTTGAAGATTTCGTGGTAGTAATTTTCATAGAAGATAAGGGTCTTGTCCTCTGAGGAAATCCGGTCATAGAGAAGCTGGCTTCCCTGCGGGTCGGAGAGACGGTCATCGGTGCCGTGCATGATGAGTACCGGCAGACGAATCCCATCCGCCTGCTGCGGTAGTCGCTGTATTACCTTGAGGAACTCAGCACCCAGGCGGGCACTTACCTTTCCCCGGTAGACCAGTGGGTCATTCACGTATGCCTGTACCACATCCCGGTCCCGGCTGAGGCCGCTGGCATCAAGGACGGTGACACCCATCCTGGGGAGGATGACGGAGAGTACTCTGGCCAGAGCTATGTGCGCCGCTGTGATGCTACTACCCGGTTTGAAGACACCACCGGAAATGATGAGGCCGTCAAGTTCGTCCTGGTGTTGGAGAGCATAGGCAACGGCTATGGTGCCGCCCATGCTGTGGCCTGCGAGGAAAAGACGGCGGTCCGGCTGTGCATCACGGATGATACCAAGGAAGGTCTCGATGTCGTACAGATACTGTTCGAACCGCTCGACATAACAACGCCAGCCTTCGGACCTGCCGTGCCCGCGATGGTCGGGGGCATAGAGTGCATAACCCCTGGAAACGAGGCGGTCGACCACATTGGCATAACGACCGCCATGCTCCGCCAGGCCGTGCATAATCACCAGGACTGCCCGTGGCTCCGTATCGGGCAGCCAGCACTGGTAGTACAGGTTGGCATCTCCGTATCCCTTGAATCTGGCTTCCTGATATTTCATGGTTCCCTTCTTTGCCGTTTACTCTTCCTCCGGTTGTCGGACTTGCGAGGATTTCCGGAGATAGTGGCATGGTACTATTCAACACTGCATGTGTCAACAATCGTGCGACTTGTTGACCTGGTGCGGTCAAGGTAGAATAGGACACCGGTCTGAGGGTTACTGGTGAGGAAAAGGAGGCTGAAATGGTCAGAAATAGAATGACCGACAACCTGGCGCTGGATGTGTACTTCGATTACCTCTGACCCTATGTCTACAACGCAGCGGTCTGGCTGCAGAGAGTCAAAGAAGGCCTTGGTCCGGCGCTCACCGTAAACTGGAAGTACTTCAGTCTGGAGCAGGTAAATAGCCGGCAAGGGCCGGAGTGGAAGCTATGGGAGCAGCCCGAGGACTATCCCAGCCGGGGGCGTAATGCGTTCCGCGCCGCCGAGGCCGCCCGCCGGCAGGGAGCAGTGTTGTTTGATGCCTTCCACATGTCCCTGCTCAAGACCAGGCACGAAGAGAGTCAGGATATCTCTGACGTGGCAGTGCTGACCAGGGTCGCTGAAGGCTCGGGCCTGGATATCGACCAGTTCCATAAGGATTTCATTGATCGCCAGTTGTTAGCGCGGCTTGCTGAAGACCATATCTATGCCGCAGAGACCCTGCACGTGTTCGGCACGCCGACCCTTGTCTTCCCGGAGCAGCAGGCAGTCTTCCTGAAGATGGCACCACCTCCGTCTTCAGAGGAAGCCGTTGCCGCGTTTGGCGAAGTGCGAAAAATTACCGAGGACAGGCAGCAGATAAGGGAGATAAAGCGCCCGTAGCCAGGCACCATAATTACGCCGTAGAATTCTCCGTTATGCCGGAAGAATCTCTGTTAGGCCAGAAGAATCTCCTTCACCTTATCGGCGAATACTCGGCTCTCGGCGTCATCGGTAACCAGTTCAATCTCCTCCGGAGACCTGACTCCGAGTCCCAGTTCTGCCGCCCGGCTAATCTGGGTCTGTTCAAAGACTCGTCCGTGGCTCACGTCCGGGGTGGTGCCCAGCGAGCGCAATATCGCCACACCCACGGCGTCAATCGCTACGCGGTCGCTGCTGGCGAGTACGACATTGGCATCAGCGCGGGTTCCCTGTGCCGGACCCCCATCGATAAATGCCTCGACACCATCCATCACGACCAGCTCCGTGGAGTAGGCGGCGTTGATTTCGGCAATCATCTCACGCTGATAGGACGAAGTATGTAGCTCACTCATATAGGGGCTTCCCCCGGGAACCATACCCACGGAGCATTTCAGGGACATGGTGAAATGGCCGCCAAAGGCGTGGGTCTTCAGGCAGCATGTCTGCACGATACACTCAGCCTCGGAGTAGACCCTTGGAAACATGAAGCCCTTCTTCCAGTGGCTGCCTTCAATCTGGACGAGGACCCAACCGTCTTCACCCATCTCCTGAAGGTCGAGTATCTCGAAGCCCAGTTCTTCAGCCAGGAGGAAAACGCCCTTCTTCTCCATGACGGTGCGAGTGCTGTCACCCGGCCCGCTGCGCTCGGCCAGCGTGATACTTTTCGCCCCCATTTCCTTGAGGTTCTCCACCAGGGCGCGTAGGGTGTCGATGTGCGTCGAACCGGGAGTGGGGTCAGCGGAGTTGAAATTAGGCTTGAGCATTACCGCTTTTCCACGCACCGGATTGGACTCAAGCAGGGCTATAACCCTGCGTACGCCCTTTGCCCTGTCGCTGGTGCGAACCAGACTTACTTGTTTCATTGGACCCTCCCAAATTCAAGCCAGCGGGTCATGACTACCACCGGCTGATACTGTCTACAATGCGAGTGTTTTTACCAGTTGGATAAGGTCCGGGTCAAGAGTCTTCTTGTTAGCCACCACCTCAGAGAGGGGTGTCGGGGCGATTTCACCCCGGAGCAGGCCCACCATTACACCGAATTCACCCCGTGCCAGCTGTTCCGTAGCTGCAGCTCCGAGTCGTGTCCCCAGGAGACGGTCCCATGCGCCGGGATTGCCTCCCCGCTGGATGTATCCCAGGATGGTTACTCTCAATTCAAAGCCCAGGCGTGCCTTGTGCTTGATAAAGAAACGCTCCAGTTCTTTGGCATTGTACTTTGCGCCCTCGGCGACAACGATAATAGCGTGGGCTTTACCTCGCTCGTAGACTCTACCGACCTCGGCTGCCAGCTCCTCGGGGTCAACCTCCACCTCCGGGATGACAATGTAATCAGCGCCTCCGGCTATGCCGGCCATCAGTGCCAGATAGCCGCAGTCCCGTCCCATCACCTCGATAACGAACGCTCGCTGGTGTGACGAAGCGGTGACCTTGATACTATCTATGGCTACCAGGGCAACGTCAAGTGCAGTGTCTACCCCGAGACTTATATCTGTCCCGTAGAGGTCATTATCAATGGTGGATGCAATGCCCACCACGGGGAAGCCCATCTGCGATAGTGCATAAGCCCCCTGCTGGGAACCGTTGCCACCGATGATAACCAGTGCGTCAATCTCGTTCTGGCGCAATGTTCGGAGTGCCTTGCTGCGTCCCTCTTCGGTCCTGAATTCGGGGCAGCGAGCGCTACCGAGCCAGGTGCCACCTTGCTGGATAATACCACCGACATCGCGTGTCCTCACGTTTATCATGTTACCGTTGCAGAGTCCGCTGTAACCGTGGAGTATCCCGCGGACTTCCCAGCCTTTGTACAGTGCGGTACGTGCTACGGCCCGGATGGCAGCATTCATCCCGGGGGCATCACCACCACTGGTTAGAACTCCGATTCTTTTCACAATGCCTCCTTACCATTCTGCTTGCGGAGCGTACTTCGCTTACAGAGGATGTTGAAACCTTAGTTTATAACAACAGGAAAACGGTTTCAATGGCCGGGTTGGCAGTGGGGCATGTGTGTGGGTTTTGCCCGGGAGCCTGACGTGTTGCTGGCAGAGTTCATAGTCATCCGCCAGGTGGGCGAAGATGAGGTTCTCCTGCCAGTTGGTACTATAAACATAGGGCAACACGCCATTAATATGTCATTGCGAGTCGGGGCTCTGAGCAAAGCGAAGAGACACCGAAGCAATCTAACAGGATGCTGAATAAATGGAGTCCAAGAGGGGGCGTCCCTCAGAAGGGACGGAACCCCTTTGGAACGGGGGTGCAAGGGGATGTCCCCCTCGATTCGGCCTTCTGCCCATGCAAGACTGTGGTCACAGTCTCCTTC
>DAOUVG010000096.1 GCA_030667735.1 Dehalococcoidales bacterium | reverse complement strand
ACCTGTCACAGCTCAGTGCTTCAAGGGCGCTATCCCGCTTCGTTGGATATCACGAGTTCCTGGCGAAGAGTGGAGATGGCGAGGAGTAGCCCGGGCGAAGCGGGCTATATCAGCCTGTCGGGATATTCCTTGCCCGGCTTCTCTGCCCCGGTGTTTATGGCGATATTGCGCTGTTGTTGCTATAATGGTGCCACAGAAATCACCACCGCCGGTACGGTCATAGACCGGTACGTGCCACGGGAGAGTTGTAACGATTGAATGTGCGGAGGTATGAGCATGCCTGGACCGCTTGAAGGTATCAAGGTCCTTGATTGGACACAATGGCAGATGGGGACTGTAGCAACGGCCCTGTTGGCTGACTATGGCGCAGAGGTAATCCATATCGAAAACCGCATCATGGGGGATGCCGGCCGTGGCCTCAAATTCACCGCCCTTGGTGAGATGCCCGAAGGTAAAAATGCTTACTTTGAAATCAACAATCGCGGCAAGAAAAGCATTACCGTTGACCTGACCAAACAGGACGGCAAAGGCATTATTTACCGCCTGGTGAAGAATGCGGATGTATTTGTACATAACTTCAGGCAGGGTGTACCGGAGAAACTCGGAATGGACTACGATACCCTGCGTGAGCATAATCCCGGCATAATCTATGCTGCTGCATCCGGCTACGGGCCGAGGGGGCCTGAAGCTAAAGAACCGGCCTTTGATATGATAGGGCTGGCAAGGTCCGGTATAAGTAGTTTTGTCGCCACTCCCGATGACCCTAACTTACCTTTAGGCGGCGGTCTGGCTGACCAGATGGGTGCAGTAATGACAGCTTATGGCATACTAATGGCCCTTATAGCACGGGAAAGGCAGGGAGTCGGTCAGAAGCTGGATGTCTCACACCTGGGAAGCATGATAACGCTGGAAAGTCTGAATATTGGTATAACACAATACCTCATGCCGAATCCTACCGAAGAGATGTTACAGGCTCCCAAGCCAACGCGAAAAAACGCGGGAAACGCGCTGTGGAATTACTACAAATGTAAGGATGACCGCTGGATTGTGCTGGGTATGCTGCAACCGGACCGGCAATGGCCTGTTGTCTGTGAAGCACTGGGAATACAGCACCTGGTTGATGACCCTAAATATATAGACCAGGATGTAAGGCGGGAGAACACCGCGGAAATCATTGCCATAATGGATGAGATTTTCTTGACACGGACGGTAGATGATTGGATGAAGCATCTCAAGGAGACCGGAGACATCATCTGCACGCCGATACAGACAATCCGTGACCTGACCACTGACCCACAGGTGATAGCCAATAAATATATAATAGACTACGACCACGAGACACTTGGCAAGGTAAAAGTAAGAGGTTTGCCGGTAGAACTTAGCGAAACGCCGGGGAAGATTGTGGCCGAAGCCCCTGAATTCGGACAGCATACCGAAGAAGTTCTGATTGAAATGGGGGGCTATACCTGGGAGGATATCGCCGAGTTTCGGGAAAAGGAAGTTATCTGACGGTCCGGAGCCGTGTTGGCGAGATTAAGCCGAGAGGGAGGATTCTGGCAATGACGCAGGAAACGAAACCGAGGGCACTTAACAGACTGAAGTCGATGTATGCACTGCGTGCCGAGGTAGATAGAATGTACGAGGGTGGTGTCGAGGCCAGTGAAGAGGGTAAACCGGTCGCCTGGGTTATGCTCGAAGGATGGTCCAATGCTATCCTCAATGCCATGGGAGTAAAAACGGTCTTTCCGGAGAACTATAGCAGTCTCTGTGCCGCGCAGGGTATGGCGGAACCATTTATGGAACGTTCGGAAGCTGAGGGTTGGCCTTCTCATCTTTGCGGTTATGCCCGGGCCTCTGTGGGGTATTCCGCCCGGATGGTTGACGTGGGTGGTAAGATTCCACCGGAAGCTCCCGGTGGCGGTATGCCCAAGCCGACCCTGCTGGTGGCGTCGGGTGAGACCTGTGATGCCCGCTTCAAGTGGTTCCAGTCGCTCGGACGCTTCTTTGACGCTCCTGTCTGGACTCTTGAATCACCCAGCCCCGGCATCAGGGAAAGATTGTCGAGCGAGACCTACGAACGTAACGTTCAGTTTCTAATCAAGGAGTTGAAGGCTTTTGTCGCTTTCCTTGAGAACTTGCTCGGTAAGAAGATGGACTGGGATATGCTGGAGTTCACCGGTGGCGGTACCAATGAAATCAACCGGTTGCGCTGGGAGATTAACGAGCTACGTAAGTCGCGTCCCGGGCCGATGCATACCCGTGATTTCTGGAGTGTCATGACTGCCGCCCTGTTCCGGGGAGCCGCTGATCCCGAGGTGATAATCGAGGGTCACCAGAAGATGTACGATGAGGTTACAGAGCGGGTGGAGAAAGGTATTGCCGGTATCAACCGACCGGAGAAGTACCGTATGTCGTTTGAGGGACTGCCACCCTGGCATACTCTGGGATTTCTTGACCAGCTGGCGGAAAGAGGTTGGAACTTCGTTATCGAGAGCGCTTACCGTCCAATGCGACCGCGAACTGTCGATCTCAGCATGTATGACGACCCGATGGAACGCTACGTGCGCCGTCGGTACCGCAGTCTTGAGGAAAGCCTTCAGGAGGATTACGAACCGGACGAGGTAGAGGCCATCAAGAATGAGATTATCCGCGATGGCACATCCAGTCGGTTGGGCCTTAAGCATATTAGTGACTATCAGGTTGATGGCGTTGTTCTGCACGTACTGCTGACATGCCGGGCAACCTCGGCGGGGCTCAATCTGCTGCAGCGGAAAATACTTGATGTCTTGAAAGTGCCGTCACTGGTAATTGAAGGGGATATTATCGATGCAAGCGCCTTCAATGCGGCCGAAGCCCTGAGGAAGGCGGAGGCTTTTGAAGAGACGATGGACCATTACCGGAAGGTGAGGAAAGAACTGGGGATGCCGTGGTAATGCGCCGGTAGTGCTCGGACCAAACGGATAAAGTGTACTGCAAGGAGGTTCAATAAATGACATCGGAGGTAAGTAAGGGTCTTACCCGGTCTATAGAGTTATACCAGGACCGCTCGAGCCGGGTTAAGGAACTACGCGCGGAAGGCAAGAAAGTGATGGGGTATCTCTGCATATATCCTGTCCTTGAGATGATGACTGCCCTTGATATAGTGCCATACAGAATCTTCGGGGATTTACATGAACCGGTTACAGAAGCGGATTCATATATGCCAGCCGTGAACTGCCCCTTTCTGCGTAGTTGTCTCGATATCGGTTTGAAGGGGAAGTACGATTTCCTGGATGGTATCGTTACCTCGCACATTTGTGACGTAGGTTCGACCCTGAGTAGTATCTGGATTTACGCTCTCAAGCCCCCGTTCTCTCACCATATAGATATGCCTCACACACTTCATGAAACAGCCCTTGCCCAGGAGAAAGGACTGCTTGAGGACTACAAGAAGGCGCTGGAGGGATTAAGCGGGAAGGAAATGACGTCGGAGGCGCTTGAAGCGGCGATACGGGTGCATAATGAGCAGCGGGCACTGGTGCGGGAGTTGTACGAACTCAAGAAGCTCAATCCTCCGCTGATATCGGGAGCCGAGACAATACAGGTAATAAAGGCTATCGAGAGCATTCCTGTCGACGAGGGTAACCAGCTGCTGCGCGAGGTCATCAGCGAGGTTAAGGAACGTTCGAACGGGCCTCAGAAGAAGTCGTCCCGGCTTCTGGTATGGGGAAGTATCATTGACGACACGGCAATGATGGAGATGATAGAGGGTCTGGATGCTAATGTTGTCATGGACGATACCTGTGTCGGCAGCCGTCCCTATTTCGATGATGTAGAGATAACTGATGACCCTCTGGATGGATTGGCCTATCATTATCTGGTCGACATCAAATGTTCGCGTACATTCCGGGTGAACAACTACATGGATGTACATAAAGACTACATGAAGGACCTGGAAATCAGGTTCAGCTACCTGAAAGACTATGCCGATGAATGGAAGGCTGACGGCGTGATTATGGAGTCGGTGCGATACTGTGATACTCACGGCTATGATGTTCCCGGTATCCGGGACTACCTTGATAGCATCGGTCTGCCTAGTGTTTATCTTGAACATGACTATACCGAGGGGGCTCTGGCTCCGTTGAGGACGAGAGTCCAGGGTTTCCTTGAAATTATCGGCTAGTGGTTCCGCATCCGGCCCCACCATGCTGACCCGGAAAGGGGGTGGTCCGCATCTATTTCGCCGGGATTGACCTCGGGTCAACCATGACTAAAGTCGTAATCCTGGATGAGGATGAGCAGGTATGTGCCTACGTGGTAAATCATACCGGTGCTGAACATCGTCGTCTGGCCAATAAGGTAATGGAAGAGGCACTGATACAAGCAGGTCTTTGCATTGAAGACATGTCCTTCATTATGGCCACCGGTTACGGCAGGATTAACGTGCCTTTTGCTGACAAGCAGATTACGGAACTGACCTGCCACGCACGTGGTATTGCTAGCTTCTTCCCCAATGTCAAACTGGCTATTGATATTGGTGGACAGGATGTCAAGGGACTCAAGATAAGAAACGGCAAGTTGCTCGATTTCGTGATGAGTGACAAGTGTGCCGCCGGGACAGGCAGGTTCCTGGAGGTTACGGCCGAAACACTGGGCCTGAAGTTGGAGGACCTGGGACGTATATCCCTCGGTTCAACACAGAAGATTTCAGTCAGCAGTACCTGTACTGTCTTCGCCCAGCAGGAGGTGGTCAACCACCTCTCCAACGATGTACCGCTGGAGGACGTCGTTGCCGGCCTGCACGACGCCATTGCGAGTCGGGTAGCCAGAATGGTAAGGCGACTGAAGGTGGAGCCGGACGTGGTCTTTACCGGGGGTGTTGCCAAGAACATCGGTGTTGTCAAGGCCCTTGCGGAGAGCCTGGGTTGCCCTATCTTAGTCCCCGAAGAACCGCTGCTCAGCGGGGCGATTGGTGCCGCCATCATCGGCAAGGAACTCACTTTTAAAGCACTAGCCAATGGAGAGACCATTCAAACAGGGGAGCGTCGCCTCGAGGAAGCAACCTTCTTCAAGTAAGGGTTAGATTAACATGGCTTACTACATGGGGATAGATATTGGCTCATCGACGAGCAAAGGGGTAATCGCCTGCGATGGCAAGTTGGAGGCCTCCCACCTGCTCCTTTCCGGTGTTAACTACAGGGTAGCAGCCCATAAACTGGCCGAAGAGCTTCTGGCCAAGGTTAACCTGTCCATGAAGGACATTGCCTGCACGGTGGCTACAGGTCAGGGTAGTGCCAACGTGGAGTTCTGCGACCAGCAAGTAGCAGACCTACGCTGTTGTGCACGGGGCATAATCAGCATCTTTCCATCAGCGCGGACGGTTATCGATGTCCAGGGGCAATATACGCAGGTGCTGCGACTCAGTGAACAGGGCACGATAGTTGACTTCACTATCAGTGAGAAGTGTGCCAGTGGCAGTGGGCGCTTCCTTGACATAATCGCCAATGTGCTCCAGGTGAAGCTTGAAGACATCGGGTCACTTTCAATGAAATCGCAAAATCCGGTCAAGTTCACCACCGGATGCGCAGTTTTTGGTGAGTCGGAGGCTGTTTCCCGGGTATCTGAAGGTGTTCCAAGAGAAGATATCCTCGCTGGTGTGCACGAGGCTCTCGCTGGAAAGATATCCGCCCTGGTGAGCAGAGTGGGGCTGGAGGAGAGGTGTGCCATTAGTGGAGGGGGTGCTCTTAACACAGGCCTCATCAAAAGGGTGGAAGACAAGCTGGGAGTGGAGCTTCTTGTACCTCCGTAACCACAGTGCGTAACCGCACTCGGTGCGGCAGTAATGGCCGAGGAAGCGTGTGAGGTGGAGAGCAGGGCGTGACGCGGGGACCGGATCAGGGTCTGACCCGACCTTACTGCCGGTTCTTGTTGATGATGTCCCAGTAAGCCCCCCTGGCTCCTTTTCTGATAGTATCGCTGAGCGTATCGTCGTCGGCATAGTTATAGTTATCTTCATCTGAAGGTGAAGACAGGAAAAGGAAGCGCTGGTCGCCGGATACCATTTCATGAATCAGGCTCAGGGCATCACTGCCAAGACCCGGGGACAAATAGAAGACAGGTTCGTGGAGTCCGGTAACCGCGTCCGGGTGCAGGCCTTCCCTTATGGTACCTTCGGTTACGGCCTGCGCCAGAGGAGTCCCGGGATAAGCGCGTATGCCCGCAGCTATACCCGCCAGCGGTACACCGAGTTGCCTGACTGCATCTATTGTCGTCCTGACTGTCCCGGGAGTTTCGCCAGGGCCGCCAACAAGTAAATCAAACATGTAGTTAAGGCCATCTTTCCTGAGAGTAGTGACTGTTTCTTCGACATCGCTGACAGTATGTCCCAGTCCCAGCCTGATAAGCTGCTCATCACACAGGGAGTCAACCCCGAAGTT
>DAOUVG010000234.1 GCA_030667735.1 Dehalococcoidales bacterium | reverse complement strand
CGGCGTACTGCGAAATATCGGAGCAACCAGCATCGTTTCCTGGCAGGTATCCAGGTGAGCCACCATAGGGAGGCTTGACATTGCATTTTAAAAGGACCAGGTGGCCAGTCGTTATCACAGGCGTAGTGCTTGCCGCCGTACTCGGCGTTCTGGGTATGGTCCAGGCACAGCAGGCAACAGAAAAAAGCCGCCTGGATAGTGAACTGGCCTCGGTGGAACAGAGCCTTGATAAATACCGGCCAAAGCAAGGCAGTTCCTCACAAGAAGAGATGGAGGAACGTCTCAGTGAAGCCACTGCCGCCCTCGACGAGGTCAAGGCACAGCTTTCTGAATCGACAGACAGTATCGAGGCCGACGATACCCTCTTCGATATCGCGGCCCTCAGCGGCGTGCAGATAAACCAGATAGACATAGCGCCCGTCTCCAGCGAGGACCTGGTAGACGTACCTTGTACAATTCTGTCACTCACAGTGATTGTTGAGGGAGCACTGCCCCAACTACTCGACTTTATCATGACACTCAATACTGACGTCACCAATGGTGTAGTCAATTCGGCCAGGATAAGTGTCCCGATTGAGATTGAGACGGAAGGCCAGATCCCCAAGGCTGATGTTAAAATGGTCATCTACTACTACGAGGACGAATAGCAATGGCCAGGAAAACAGTTACTCTATATATCGATGATAGAAGCATCCGGCTGATGCAAACTTCTGGCAAGAACGCCCAGATATGGGCCTCCGCCTCTCTGGAACCGGGCCTGATAGAAGATGGTATTGTCATCGACGAGGAGAAAGTCGTCTCCAGGATAATACGTCTTCTTGCAGATAATAGGATAAAAACGAAGCAGGTCATCCTGGGCCTGAGCGGACTTCGTTCTCTGACGCTGGCCATGGACCTCCCCCAGCTACCGGACAATCTGCTTGCAGAGGCGATTATGCGAGAGTGCGCCAGGCTGCTGCCGGTACCGCTCGATGAGCTTTACGTCTCTTGGGTAACAATACCTTCTCCAAAGAAGAGGGTACGTGCCTTCGCGGCAGCAATTCCGCGCAATACCACCGATAATCTGCTCAAAGTGCTCCACCGTGCCGGGTTGACTCCCTACATGATGGACATCAAACCCCTGGCACTGGCCAGACTGGTAAACGAGACTAGTGCGGTAATTGTTGATGTCCAGGCGAGAGAATATGACATCGCCATTATCAGGGACGGCGTACCGCAGCCCATCCGCAGCATTCCACTTCCTGCTGAAGGCCTGTCCTGGCAGGAGAAACTGTCAATGCTCCGGGACGACCTTGTCAGGACGATGGAGTTCTATGATTCCAATAACCCGGAGAACCCCATTGCGCCCGAGATGCCGGTACACGTTTCCGGTGAACTGGCGGATGAGCCGGAGGCATGCAAGGCCCTGTCCGCCGAGCTGGGACGCCCGGTCCTGCCCCTGCTGCTTCCCTTCAGATATCCACATGAGCTGCGCCAGAACCGCTACGCAATCAACGCCGGTCTGGCTCTCAAAGTGGTCTCCCCGGGAGGCAAGCTGACATCGCCCTTAGCAAAACTGGACACGCTGCCCCCTGCCTATCAACCGAAGTCATTTTCCCTTACCAGGGTGCTGATGCTAACGGGTGCAGTAGTCGCCTGCAGCATAATAATACTCCTTGCGGCCCTCGTCCAGATAGGTTCATCTAATATCAGCGAAGCCAGCACCCAACTGGCGACGATGACGGCAGACCTTGAGCGGAAAATGGAGCAACGACGGGAGTTGACCGTAGCCCTGAACAGGGCAGAGTCCAGCCTTAGTGCTTTTGTCGCCGCTCTGGAATCACTTGATACGCACCGGGAAACCTACAATGAGGTCCTGCAGGTGGCAACTGGACTCTTGCCGGACAGCGTAGTTTTCCGTGAAATCAACCACGATAGCGGTACGGTAACGCTTGAGGTCGATACTCCCGTCGAGACCCTCGTGCTGGACTACGGTAGAAGCCTGCAGAGAAAT
This sequence comes from Dehalococcoidales bacterium, assembly GCA_030667735.1. Lineage (GTDB taxonomy): Bacteria > Chloroflexota > Dehalococcoidia > Dehalococcoidales > Fen-1064 > DUES01. Next base: position 1,336 of record DAOUVG010000234.1, on the reverse strand, counting down.
GACCTGTTCTCTGAAGTCACCATACTTAAAATGAATAGACTGGACGAGACCATGCGTTTCATGCTGATTCTAAGGGTAAAGGACTAGACTATGGATATCCAGGGCCTGCTTCGACTGGCCAAATCAGAAAGAGCGTCTGACCTGCACCTTGTAGTCGCCTCCCCACCGGTACTACGCATCGACGGGTCTCTTCAACCGGTGGCCGATATGGCACCGCTGACTGCCGAGGATATAGACCACGCCTTTGAGCAGGTAACCTCGGAAGAGGAGAGGGCGGACTTCCATCGTGCCTTGGAACTGGACATCGGCTACACCTGCCCTGATGTCGGCAGGGTGCGCTGTAACGCCGCTAGGCAACAGGGGACAACCAGCCTGGTCATCCGCCTCCTGCCGGAGACCCTACCGGACATTGAAGACCTGGGGCTACCCGAAGTATGCCGGGAACTGGTGCGGAAACCCCGGGGTCTGGTGGTGGTGAGCGGCCCCACCGGAAGCGGCAAGTCAAGCACTCTGGCGGCAATGATTAACCACCTGAACCACAACTACGGCCGCCGGATAGTAACCATCGAGGACCCGATTGAATACATCTACCCCAACATCAAGTGCACCATAAGCCAGCGCCAGATTGGCACGGATACGACGTCCTTTGCCGAAGCCCTCAAGCATGCCCTGCGGCAGGACCCGGACGTTATCCTGGTGGGCGAGATGAGGGATTTTGAAACAGCAGCAGCGGCGCTGACTATCGCTGATACCGGTCACCTTGTCCTGACCACCGGTCACGCCCCCAGCGCCCCCCAGGCCGTGGAACGGATAATAGACCTGTTTCCTCACGAAGAACGCAACCTGGCCCAGGCAAGACTGTCGTCTCTGCTTGTCGGTGTGCTCTGCCAGGCACTGGTCCCCAGGAACAACGATTCCGGACGAGTACCTGCAATCGAGATAATGCTGGCTAACTCGGCGGTCAGAAACCTTATCCGGGAAGGTAAGACCTATCAGCTACCCAATCTTATCCGCACGAACTCCCGGGAGGGTATGCAGATGCTGGACCAGGCGCTGGTGAACCTCTATCTGCATAAGCATATCAGCCGGGAGAGCGTGTTTGCCTTCTGCAATGAGCCTGAACAGGTAGAGAAACTCGTCGGTTCTCCTTAGTCAGCCTTAATCCAGGGCAGTCCTTCTTTCTTTCTTTGCTACCCACTGGTTTTCCCACGGTCCCGGACCGCACCTCTTTCCTTAATGACACACAACGAGAAGAGCCTGCAACCAATCCGGTTGCAGGCTCCCCCATCCTTTTGTTGAGCGCCAGAAGGCGAATTCTGACTATATCTTATGGTGT
>DAOUVG010000240.1 GCA_030667735.1 Dehalococcoidales bacterium | reverse complement strand
TGTTTGCCTGGGCTATGGTTGGGAAGGAGACTGTGACCACAGTCTTGCATGGGCAGAAGGCCGAATCGAGGGGGACACCACCAGTGAAGGGCATAGCTACGTCAAGGGGGACACCCCAAAACGGTGTGGGGGCTAGTCTTGTAGGCAGGGTTCATTCGCACCTTAAAGGCTGGTGTTTGCCTGGGCTATGGTTGGGAAGGAGACTGTGACCACAGTCTTGCATGGGCAGAAGGCCGAATCGAGGGGGACATCCCCTCTGGACGCCCTTTTTACAGCAACCTGCTGGAAGGGATACGATCTGTCAGGGCATAATTGTCCCTGGTTCTACGCTGATAAAAATGAAATGATAACCTCATGGGCTGGCTTGACAGCTACGCCTTGATGTGATAAATATAGTTGGGTTCCATCTTACTTAAGAAGGGGGTACTGGCGGTTGCAGGCGTATTGTTTCAAGTGCAGAAAGAAAGTAGACATCAAGAACGCAGAGAATGTTACCCTGAAGAACGGTAGACCAGCTACGAGAGGGGTGTGCCCCGCGTGCGGAACCAAGGTCTTCCGTATCGGGAAGAGCTAGTTGCTGGTTGGCTTCTGGAGAGCGTCTGGACAGTATGCCGAAATGGGCTATAGCGTCAGGCTGGCAAGAGTGCTCCGGGTTTGACGAGACTTTCTGGTAGTGTGGGGTCCTGGAGATGCGTAACCGGTGGGGGTGCCAATCAGATGTGTCGGGAGTGTTGTAACGGACCTGTTAGTACGGGCGGATTGGTGTATTCCTGTCAGGTAAGCGGTCCTTTAGTTACAAACGAGTACGGTACGTGTCTTTGACTTCTCTTACGTTCACATAATAACGGGGGTGATAATTCCACCCTGTTGTGTTTTTGGGGTTGGCGAGGCTGAAAAGGTCTGACAGGTTCTCTAGTCAGGCTATTATCGTGGTGATACAGGAGGCGTTTGGACATTGGGTAAAATAAACGTGGCCATAATTGGTGTGGGTAACTGTGCATCATCGCTGGTGCAGGGGGTACACTACTACCGTGATGCCAAAGATGATGAATTCGTGCCGGGACTGATGCATGTCAATCTCGGGGGATATCACATTCGTGATATCAATTTCGTAGCTGCCCTTGATATCGACAAGAACAAGGTTGGTAAAGACCTGGCGCAGGCAATCTTCACCAAGCCCAACAACACCTTCAAGTTCTGCGAGGTACCGACCACCAAAGTGAAGGTCCAGCGGGGTATGCTCCATGATGGTCTGGGGAAGTACCTGTCGCAGATAATAGAAAAGGCACCTGGCTCAACCGTGGACATTGTACAGCTCCTCAAGGATACCAAGACGGATGTGGTCATAAACTACCTGCCGGTAGGCAGCGAGGAAGCCACCAAGTGGTACGTGGAGCAGGTGCTGGAGGCAGGGTGTGCGCTCGTCAACTGTATTCCTGTCTTCATCGCCCGGGAGGAGTACTGGCAGCAACGTTTCGAGAAGAAGGGCCTGCCGGTTATCGGCGATGATATTAAGTCCCAGGTGGGGGCAACTATTGTCCACCGGGTCCTGACGAGGTTGTTCCGGGACCGCGGGGTCAAACTGGAGCGGACATATCAGCTCAACTTCGGTGGCAACACTGACTTCTATAACATGCTGGAGAGGGAACGTCTGGAGTCGAAGAAGATATCCAAGACCAATGCGGTCACCTCTCAGCTTGACTATGAACTGGGTGAGGAGAACATCCATGTCGGTCCGAGCGATTATGTTCCCTGGCTTCTGGACCGCAAGTACTGTCATATCAAGATGGAGGGCCAGACCTTCGGTGATGTCCCGCTGAGCGTTGAACTGAAGCTCGAGGTATGGGACAGCCCGAACTCTGCGGGTGTAGTAATTGACGCTATCAGGTGCTGCAAGCTTGCCCTCGAACGCGGACTAAAGGGAACGCTGGTAGGGCCAGCAGCCTATTTTATGAAATCACCTCCCATTCAGTACTCTGATGATGAAGCGCACCGGATGGTGGAGGAGTTCATCGTCACGAATACCGGAGATGCGAAGACGAAGGGCGAGTAGCTGGCCCGTTTGAGCGTTCTTTCGGTGCTGAATATGAGGGTAGGGGCTCAGGTAACCGGTGATGAAAATAGCATTGGTGTCTCCTTATGACTTCGCTCACCCGGGTGGGGTTACCAATCATATTTCCTCACTGGACCTGCAACTCACACGCATGGGGCATGATGTCAAGGTCATTGCTCCCGCGTCCCGCGTCGTCAAGGACTTCGGGGACAGATTCATTGCCATCGGTAGACCCTTTCCCATTCCCAGCAGCGATTCCGTCATCCGTGTCCCCATCTCGATGCATCTGGCGCCGACGATAAAAAAGGTGCTTGCCAGGGAACAGTTCGACATTATCCACCTCCACGAGCCCTTCATGCCGATGCTGTGCAGCGCCATGGTACGGTTTTCCAATACGGTCACCGTGGGGACCTTTCATGCCGCGGAGGGTAAACCGGGTTATAACTGGGGCAGGCCTATCAGCACATGGCTGATACAACGGCGACTGCATAATCTTCACGGTCGGATAGCCGTTTCGAAACCGGCTCAGGAATACCACAGTAAGTATATTCCGGGGGCTTATGAGATAATCCCTAATGGTATTGACCTGGAGCGTTTCTCCGATAGCGTTACGCCCATGGAGAGATTCCAGGACGGGAAGCTGAATATCCTGTTCGTGGGGCGGCTGGAGTTCCGCAAGGGTCTGAACTACCTGCTGAACGCCTTCCTGCGGGTGAAGCAGGAAATCCCGGAGTCGCGGTTGATAGTGGTGGGACCCGGCACGAGGCTGCGGAAGCGGTACGAAAAGTGGATTGAGAAGACCGGTCTGAAGGACGTGGTGTTCGTTGGCTATGTGTCCAACGAGGACAAGGCGCGGTACTACAAGACAGCTGATATCTTCTGCGCTCCGGCGACCAGTAGAGAGAGCTTTGGTATTGTATTGCTTGAGGCCATGGCTACCGGTAAACCGGTTGTGGCTACCAATATACCGGGGTATGCCAGTGTGGTGAGCGATGGTGAGGATGGTTTACTGGTACCACCGCAGAACTACCAGGAACTGGCCCGGGCACTGCTCACCCTGCTGAATGACGAAGCACTGCGCAAGCAAATGGGTGCCAGGGGGAAGGCTAAGTCCAGAGAATATAGCTGGGAGATTGTTGCGCGCAGGATAATGGACTACTACCTTCGCGTAATCGGTGAAGTTCGTGGGAAAGACGCCGCGGACACGATGACGGGATAGCCAGGCGGTAAT
>DAOUVG010000303.1 GCA_030667735.1 Dehalococcoidales bacterium | reverse complement strand
GTGGAACATGCCGCCGCCACCACCGTGCATCATGACTGGTAACCCTCCTTACCGAGCGCCTCTTCCTGGTCACGGAGCTGTAGCTCGTATATCTGCCGGTAGATATTACCTTCCTCCAGCAATTGGGCGTGGGTCCCTCGCTCGACAATGGTGCCTTTGTCCAGGACCAGTATCTGGTCTGCGTCGCGGACGGTCTGTAACCTCTGGGCAATGACAAAGGTGGTCCGTCCCTTCATCAGCTCACGAAGCGCCCGTTGAATGAGGAACTCGGTCTCAGTGTCAACGCTGGAGGTAGAATCATCGAAGATGAGAATGCGCGGGTTGACCAGCAGGGTGCGGGCAATAGCCAGCCTCTGTTTCTGTCCACCGGAGAGAGTAAGACCTCGTTCACCCACCCAGGTATCATATCCTTCGGGCATGCTTTCGATGAATTCATGCAGATATGCTGCCCTGGTTGCGGCAAAAACCTGCTCGTCACTGGCGTCAGTAGCACCGTATACGATATTATCCCGGACTGTTGCCGAGAAGAGGAAGACTTCCTGCTGGACAATGCCAATACTGTGTCGCAGCGAGGTAAGCGTTACGTCTCGGATATCTACGCCATCAATGGTTATACGTCCCGATGTGACGTCATAGAACCTGGGGATGAGATTGACGAGTGTGCTCTTACCGCTTCCGGTCGAACCGAGCAGGGCAATCATCTGGCCTGGTTTAGCTTCCAGATCGACTTTATCAAGAACGGCATCCAGGGATTCGTAAGGATTTACATCATAACTGAATGCAACGCTCTCGAATTGGACCCTGCCTTTGACATCGACCAGTTCCGTAGCGCCGAGCTTCTCTTTTACCGCCGATTGTGCATCCAGGACTTCGAATATACGCTCGCCGGAAGCTATGCCACGAGAAACAAGGTTCACCATGAAGCCCAACATCCTTATTGGCATCATCATCATCGCCAGGTAGAAATAGAACTGGGTTAACTCACCCGGGGTCAACCTTCCGCCAACAACCTCTCTGCCGCCGTACCAGATGACGAGTCCGCTGACCAGAGTGAAGATGAAGGCCATAAAGGGCATGTTAAAGGCCTGGATTCTGCTGGCCATGAGCCCGTCTTCGTAGTATTGTCTTGCCTTCTGTCGGAACCCTTTAATCTCGTAGGGCTCGCGCGAGAAGGCCCTTACTACACTCACTCCCGAGAGGTTCTCCTGCAGATGTATGCCCATCTTTGCTATTCCTTCCTTGATGTCTGTCCAGATGGGCCGCAGCTTTCTCCCGAGCCTGATTGCCCAGTAGGCCACCGGCGGCATAGCAGCGAGGGTTATCAGGGCAAGGGTCCAGTTCATCGAGAAGAGCATGGCGCAGATACCAATGGATGTGGCTGCGATTTGTACTATGCGAAGAGCGCCCATGGACACGAACATGCGGACGGCCTCTACGTCCTGGGTAGCGCGAGACATCAACTGGCCGGTCTGTGCTGTGTCATGAAAGGCAAAACTGAGTCGCTGGATGCGGTCATACAGCCTGTTCCTGATATCATAGGCTACACGTTGGCCAATGAACTCGCCGAGGTAAGTCTGGCCGAAGCCGAACAGTCCTCGCATCAGGCTAGCCCCGATTATTGCCAGTCCGGCGAACAATAGGAACTGCTGGTCACCGGTCATCTGGCCGGTCTGCAAATCCAGTGAGATACCCCTGTCAATGGCTCTCTTGATTAGTTCCGGGATTCCCAGGGAAAAAGCGGTCGCTACGATAAGACAGACATAGGCAAGGGTCACCCTTAACCAGTACTTCTTGAGAAAACGGATTAGCCTGAATGCGGTACGCATAGCGTATAATATTGTAACCGATTTCGAACGGTATGTAAAACCGGAGTCTATTGAGGCTGCCACCGACCTGCTTTGCCTCGCTGTCGCAGTGGTATGTATAATCGGGATACGTTCTTATCTGTAATGGGAGCCCTGAATGAAATACACACGTTTCTATGCCGGTGCCGATGGCGAATCACATTTCCAGGATGTAGAAATACCCCTTGAGGAGAGAGGGGGCTTCAGGGAGACCGGTGGCTACTACTTGCATCGACTGGCACAATGCTCCCCGACGACAGTACATCATCACACTGGAGGACGAAGTAGAGATAGAGACCAGCGATGGAACGGTGCGACGGTTCGGCCCCGGTGATATTATGCTGGCCGAGGATACCACAGGTCGGGGCCACATCAGTCGTGCCGTCAACAATCAACCACGGAAGAGCATCTTTGTGACCCTGGAGTGAGATAGTCCCGGGGGACGCCAGCCGATGGATTTCCGAGACCTTCGGTCTTGTGGTCTCAGGCAGAAATCTCTGGTAGAATAGCGGTGGGTCCTGGCGAAAGCATTGGTTTCCCAGCCCGGGGAAGTGTCGGAACTGGCAGACGAGCATGACTTAGGATCATGTGCCGAAAGGCGTGGGGGTTCAAATCCCCCCTTCCCCACCAACCACTTGCAGAAATCAAGCAAAATTTAGCCAAGCACTTGAGCCTCTTGCAAAACTCCTTTAGACCTGCCCTAAATTGGTGGGGGAGTTCCTTGCCGTAGCATATTTCTACGACCATATCCCCAAAAACGGTCAAATACTCCGCAAAATAGATTTGCGGCCGCATTGCTGTCAGTTCTC
>DAOUVG010000002.1 GCA_030667735.1 Dehalococcoidales bacterium | reverse complement strand
TTTCCTGATGAGGGTGGACAGAGGCAAGCGACCGGTATGGACCAGGCTCATCAAAGCCCCGAAGGCAGTCTCAAAACCGCTGATGCCGGATGGTGCCTGCTCCAGCCCCCGATTCTTCTCCGCTTCCGTATGCGGTGCGTGGTCGGTGGCAATGGCATCTATCGTATCATCCACCAGCCCCTCGATAAGGGCTTCTATATCCTGCTCCGTCCGCAGGGGCGGATTGACCCTGGCATTGGTCCCGCAGGCGGCTACCTCTTCTTCCGTCAACGTCAGGTGGTGGGGCGTTACCTCGGCGGTCACATTCAAGCCTTCCTGTTTGGCACGGCGGACAAGCTCAACGGAGCCTTTCGTAGATACATGCGCCACGTGCAGGTGTCCCCCTGTCGAACCGGCCAGCCCGATATTGCGCGCCACCATTCTCTCCTCGGCCGCAGCGGGGATGCCATGAAGTCCCAGTCGCGCCGATACTATACCTTCGTTGAGAACTCCGTCTCCGGTGAGGGCTTTGTCCTCGCAGTGCTCGATAACCGGTAGACCAAGACTCCGTGCTATCTGTAGCGCGTGCCTCATCAGTTCCGCGTCCGACACGGGGTCGCCGTCGTCGCTGAATCCGATAACGCCCGCCGAGGCCAACTCCGCCATGTCCACCAGTTCCCCGCCCTTCCGGCCTTGTGTAATGCAGCCCACCGGCAGTACCCGGACCACGCCTTCTTCGGCAGCCGTCGTCAGCACACGTTTGATGATGGCTCTATTGTCCAGCGGTGGTTCTGTATTAGGCATACAGCAAACGGTGGTGAAGCCCCCCCGGGCGGCCGCCAGGGTCCCGGTGCTGATGGTCTCTTTCTCCTCGAAACCCGGCTCCCTGAGATGGCAGTGCAGGTCAATAAACGCGGGGCAAACAAGGAGTCCACTGGCTGAAAGAACATCATAAGTGGACGACGGCGGTGCAGCCTCTCCCGCACCCAGCCAGGAGATAGTGCCTCCATCGATAAGCAAGCTGCCGGTGCTATCTATCCCCTGAGCGGGGTCGAACAACCGGCCTCCCCGGACAAGCAAAGGCATCATCACTCCCCGGTGTCGTTCTCCCTGTGTTGTGTCCCCGGATACCGGCCGGCCTTGTAACCGTGGGCCTCGGCCTCTTCCGCAGAAGTGAAGACAATCAGGTTCTCCGGTTTGATTCTCTTCGCCCAATGACTGTCGGCGCGGTGGTATATCTTGTATTCCAGTTTGCCCTCGTGCCAGTCCGTGGTGGCTACATACTCCGGCTGGTAGCCATGCTCGCAGTAGACACACCGCAGTGTCAGCGGGTCGCGACTGACCACCTTGAACTCCGGCTTGAGGTACTGGGCCTCGCTTTCCTGTACCGATACACAGGCCGGATTGTCGCACCTCACTCCGCTGTCCCGCCGGTACACGGGGTACTCCACTCCCGGAATGGTTGGTCCTGCCGTACTCGACGCCGGCCACTCCCTGGCTCCCAGGAGCAGAGCCAGAAGCGCCATTCGTATCGGCACACCACGAGCCGCCTGCTGGAAGTATATGCTTCTGGGGTCGGCATCAATATCATAGGCAAGCTCGTCCACGCGAGGTAGCGGGTGCATCACAATCGTCTTGCGGAACTCCCTGCCCCTGAGAAGCTTCTTGTCCACCACGGGATACCTCTCCTTCAGCCCCTCTTGTTCCGTACCAGTGATAAATCTTTCCTTCTGTGGTCGAGTAACATAGAGGGCATCGACTCCCTCCCTCAACTCCGCCTCGAGGTTGATATTCGGCATCATTGCCAGCTGGTGGGGGCTGCTCGGCGTGACATACACCGCGTCCAGAGGGAAAGCATCCTTAACAGCACGGTCAGAAGCGGCAACCCGCTCCACCTGGCCACCGTATTCTGCGATCAGTTTCCGAACGATGTTCTCCGGTACCTCGAGGCCGGGACTGGGACAGAAGAGCATATCCGCACCGAACTTGGCCAGGGCAAAGATAAGCGAGTGAATCGTCCGCCCATATTTCAGGTCACCCCAGAGGGCAATTCTCAGTCCGCGGATATCCCCCCGTTCTTTCCTGATGGTATACAGGTCACACAGCGTCTGAGTTGGATGCTGGTGGCCGCCGTCGCCGGCATTTATCACCGGTATACCCGCGTAGTCGGCCACCACTCGGGCAGCCCCCTCCCACGGGTGCCTGACAACTATGATGTCGGCATAGCTCCCAACAACCCGGGCCATATCAGCCAGGCTCTCCCCCTTGGCCAACGACGTTACTTTGGCATCGGCCACGGTGATGACATTGCCGCCGAGCCGGTGCATTGCCGTCTCAAATGAGAGGCGCGTCCGGGTGCTCGGCTCAAGAAAGAGACTGGCCATTATCTTGCCCTGGCAGACGTTATACTGGTCCCCCATTGTGTCGGCCATCTCGTCGGTCATGGAAAACAGGGCTTCCATTTCCCTGCTGGACAGGTCATCCATGGTTATCAGGCTTCTATCTGACAGACCCATTATCCCTCCCTTCAGAACTACCTACTAACCCATTGTTCAGGGCAAACCGGAAGCTACCTTATCAGTGATGGCCACCTCATCGACCCCGTCAGTCTCCATCAACCTGACTCTGATATCCTCATCACGCGCACTGGGCACATTCTTGCCCACGTAGTCGGCCCGTATCGGCAACTCGCGGTGCCCACGGTCAATAAGCACTACCAGGTGAATCGACTGAGGGCGACCGAGGTCAATCAGAGCATCCATGGCGGCACGAACACTGCGACCGGTATAGAGTACGTCATCAACCAGCACCACCGACTTACCTTCAATACCAACCGGGATGTCGGTGTGCTGCACTACAGGCTGCTCATCAAGATAGGACAGGTCGTCACGATAGAGACTGATATCGAGGGTGCCAACCGGCAGTTCCGGCCCGCCAAACCGGGCGACATTGGCGGCGAGACGTCTGGCCAGTGGTGCCCCGCGAGTATGCATGCCAACAAACACCAGGTTCGCAAGCTCCTGGTTACGCTCGATAATCTCGTGGGCGATGCGCGCCAGCGACCGTCCGACATCCCCCGAGCTCATTATTACTCTATCAGGCATAAAAAAAGACCTCTCGCTACGGCCGGCAAGAGGTCTGACTATCAGGCTCACTATTTCCCTTGCCAGCCTCACGGGACCAGCTTAAAGGCTCTACCGGTAATTGTACAACCTCAGCGGTACTATTGCAATAGTTCAGGGGGGGGCGGGAGCTACAGGCGAAACGACAGAATAGTGCCAGAAATAAAATATCCGGGAAACAATTCGAGGCTGGTCAGGCGTGATTTGTTTTTCGAGTTATGTCTACTCAGAAGTAGATATGGTAAGTAGATGAGCAGAGACGGGCTTGTGTTTGTGTTGGTGACTGCATTCTTCCCTGGAGGGTCCGGGGGAATCCCTCTCAATCTCCCTTCACTAAAGGGAGAGATTGCTTTGCTGAGCCTGTCCTGAACGACCATGAGATTCTTCACTGAACTGCGTTCCGTTCAGAATGACAGAGGTTGGGAGTGCCGCTGGGCAGAGGGAAACGACAATGGGGGTACCCCTTTGAAATCCCCATCTTTCTTTTTTCTTCCCGTCTGGGCCACACGGGATAAAGCATACACAAGTGCGAAGGTTCTGTTGGGGGGAAGCCGAATCAAGGGGGGTACCCCCTTGGAATCCCCCTTCAGAGGGGGCGCCTCTCAGAAGAGGCGGAACCCCTCTTGACACCCCAAAACGGTGTGGGGATAGGTTGTCGGCAGGGGTTGTTCGCACCTAATTGAGTGTTGCATTATTCTGGTAAGGACTTGGGAAGAGGCGTCAAGGGGGATAGGTTGGTACATTCCAGACATTGGTGAAGATTATTGGAACAAGTGTCACCTGCCTTTCCGAACGAGAGTATAGCGATTCCTGTTCTCCTTTACCAAACGGGCATAAAGGTTTATAATACCTATTTGGAATGTCCTCAAGGAGGGTGTAATAACGTGGTTGCTTTGTACATAACCTCTTTGGCAGAGAGCGGTGGGAAAACCACCGTCTGTGCCGGGCTGGCGCAACACCTGGTCAACGACGGTAAGAAGGTAGGCTTCCTCAAGCCAATCACACAGGAGGGTGCTGACAGCGACGCTGCGCTGATGAAGAGCATTCTCTCCCTGGATGAAGCCCCCGAGGACATCTGCCCCGTGCTTGGAGACGCGGGCAAGCTGTCCGGTCAGGTCAAGCAGGCCTACGACCGGGTCGCTGAGACCAGGGACATCGTCATTATCGAGGGTACTGACGAACCCAATGAGACCGCTCGGGACACGGTGGCGGCACTGGATGCGAAGGTTATCATAGTAGGTGGACCTGAAGAGTCACCCGGAGACAGGATGACCGAAGCCCGCAAGCTGTTCGGCGACCGCGTACTCGGCGTAGTCCTGAACAAGGTGCCGGCAAGCCAGTCAGGACAGGTACGCAGCCAGGCAGAACCGGCCTTTGCTGCTGCCGGATTGAAGGTTCTGGCCGTACTTCCTGAAGACAGGGCACTCTTTACCCTGACAATCGGGGAGCTGGCCGCTGGCATCAATGGGGAGATACTGAACAGCGCAGATAAATCTGAGGAGCTGGCGGAGAACTTCATGCTGGGGGCAATGACTGTGGACACCGGCCCGCTGTACTACGGCATCAAGGACAACAAGGTAGCCGTACTGAAGAGTGAACGGGCCGATATGCAACTGGCGGCGCTGCAAACATCCACCCGCTGCCTTGTCCTCAGTGGCGAGCAGCAACCGCTGGCACAGATTATGGGCCAGGCGGAGGACAAGAAGGTTCCCATTATCATGGCCAAAGATGATGTGGCCACCATTGTCTCTAACATCGAAGACGCCATGGCCAGGACCCGTTTCAGCGTGGAGAAGCTGCCAAGACTCAGCGACCTCATCGAGGACTACCTCGATTTTCCGGCACTTTACAAGGGGCTGGGCCTGGACGCCTAGTCAGAGCCTTACGACACGAAGGCTGATGCCGGGTATATATTGCGCCAGAATCTGGCGTGCCTGATTTGCCTTAGAGAATCAGGTAACCAGAGAAATCTTCTAGGGAGGGCTGGTGATTGAATGCACTAGGAAGACACTTATTGATGGAACTGGAAGACTGCAACGAGGAGATTCTGAATAACCTGGACACGCTCAAAGAGGCTATGCTAGCGGCGGCCAATGAGGCCGGGGCAACGGTGATGGGAGAGTCTTTCCACCGGTTCAACCCGCACGGGATAAGCGGCGTGGTAGTCGTCGCCGAGTCCCATCTCTTCATCCATACCTGGCCGGAATATGGCTACGCCGCCGCCGACATCTTCACCTGTGGCACTACGGTGCAACCGGAGAAGGCAGCAGAGGTGCTCATTGAGAAGCTCGGTGCCAGGAAGCACTCCATACAGGAGATTGCCAGAGGCACCAAAATCACCGAGCGTGTCAGGTCAGGATAGGAACCATGGATAGCGACCCCGATAAATGGTTCTGGGATAGAGTAGGTAAGCACCTGATTCAGCTGCACAGCATCGAAGCGGTGCTGTATACCGGGCAGACGAAGTTCCAGAATATCGAGATTATCCGTAGCGGTAATTTTGGCAGGTTCCTGGTGCTGGATAGCAAGATTCAGTCCAGTGACGCGGACGAGTTTATCTATCACGAGGCACTGGTCCAGACGCCAATGATTGCCAATCCCGGCCCTGAGACGGTTTTCATTGCCGGGGGTGGCGAAGGCGCGACCCTCAGGGAAGTGCTGTCCCACAGGACCGTCAGGCGGGCGGTTATGGTGGATATCGACGAAGAGGTTGTCGATATCTGCAAGCGAATACTGCCCGAATACAGCCGTGGTTCCTTTGATGACCCCCGCACGGAGCTGTACCATACTGATGCCAGGGAATACCTGGCCAGCAGCAGCGAGTCTTTCGACGTGATAATCATTGACCTGCCCGAGCCCATAGAGGAAGGGCCGGCATACCTGCTCTATACGCAGGAGTTCTACCAACTAGTCCGGAACAAGCTGACCAGCAATGGGATTATATCCGTCCAGTCCGGCTCGGCATCCTGGACAGAGCTGGAGAACCTTTCTGCCGTATACAATACGCTGAAGAGCGTTTTTCCCATAGTCTGCGCCTACCAGGTGGACATTCCCTCTTTCGGTGGTCCCTGGGGTTTCTGCCTGGCATCGTCAAGCGTCAGCCCGTTCCCGATATCTGCCAGTGAAATAGATGAGCGCATTGCAGCCCGGTCGCTAGATCACCTGAAGTTCTACGATGGCCTGACCCACCAGGCTATGTTCAGCCTGCCCAAGCACATCAGGAACGAGATTGCCAGGCCCGCCCGGCTGATAACCGACGACACCCCACTTTACATGTACCAGAGCTAGCAGCCAGTAGTCCAGACCACCATCTCCCCGCTACCAATTCCCCGTCGTTTCCGGTATGCTACGCATAACAACCACCAGGAAAGGAGCCTGCCCTACTTACCATGTGGATTGCAATCGCCATCGTCTCCGCGGCAACTACCGGCTTAGTCTCGATACTCGATAGCCACCTTATCTCGAAGAGGATGCCGAGCTTCCTGACGTTCATAGCTCCCATCGGGGTTGTCCACTTCGTGTTGGGACTGGTGGTCCTGACCCTCCTTCCCCTGCCTGCGGGCGTCGATACCATGACGCTGGCAGTAGCAGTGGGTTCCAGCATCATCCGTGTCGTGGGAGCGCTCCTCATGCTGCGGACAATGCGCTCCGAAGAAGTGTCCCGCATTATGCCGGTGACCAACACCTTCCCGATATTCGTCGCGATTCTCGCCGTACCCGTTCTCGGCGAATATCTCGGCTGGCTGGAGTGGCTGGCGATTATCATCACGGTATCCGGTGCAGTCCTCATCTCAGTACGCTGGGGAACAGACGGGCAGGGAATTCGCCTGCGTAAATCGTTCGCCGTACTTATGGTCTCGAGCGTCTCTTTCGGGGTGGCCAATATCGGCAGCAAGTACGCCATGGAACAGCTCACCTTCTGGAACATGTACGGCATCAGTACCGTCTGCCTGGGGACGCTCTTCCTGCTGCTCTCGCTGCGGAGGGCAACTCTGCAGGAACTGTGGCACATGGAGGGGAGGAACCGGGCACTCGGTCTTCTTGGTCTCAACGAATGTGTGGCCGTAGTGGGAATTGTGCTGTCCTTCCGGGCAATCGAGCAGGGGCCGGTATCGATAGTATCGACAATCCTGAGCACCCGACCGGCGTTTGTCTTCGTGTATGCCTTGGCGGTGAGCCGCTTCTTCCCGGCGGTGCTTGACGAACGTCTCAGCAGGGGCATTATCGCCACCAAGGTAGTATCAATCGGCCTGATTATCGGCGGGGTGATACTATTAACATTGGGAGGGTAAGAAATCAATAAGCGAGTGCCTGTAAACAGGCACTCGCTTATTGATCGCTATTCCTGAAGGTATCTCCTGGTAGAAAGCCTACTCCTTCTTGAGGAACTGCTGGGCCTGCTCACCAAACCCGGCACCGCTGCCCGAGGCCATGCAGATGTCCGTTTCCATACGTAGCCTGGTATCCAGCGGCGTCGTCATCCAGAGATTGGACGCCCGCTTCGCTCCCTGAACGACACTTGGATTGAGCTTGGCTATCTCCTCGGCGAGTTTCTTCGCCTCCGGCATTACCTGGTCCAGCGGGTAGACGTGGTCGACCAGGCCGATACGCAGCGCCTCGGCGGCATCAATACGGCGGCCGGTAAGAATCAACTCCTTGGCATAGCCGGGGGGAACGATTCTGGGCAGACGTTGAGTACTACCCAGGTCAGGGAGAACGCCGAACTGGATTTCCGGCAGCGCGAAGATGGCGGTATCGCTGGCGAGGCGCATATCGAGGCAGAGACTCAGCTCGAAAGCCGCCCCCAGGCAGTAGCCGTTTATTGCGCCAATCACCGGTATCGCCAGGTCTTCGTACATCGTGAATATCGACTTCAGGCTAAAGAGCGGGTCGAACCCGGGTCGCAAACCGGTGAACACTGAGGCCCCACCTCCGGAAGCCACCATCTTGAGGTCGATTCCGGCACTGAAGGCGCGGTCGCCGGCGCCGGTCAGGATGGCAACCCTCACCTCGGGGTTCTCCTTGAGACTCTGGGCAGCCTGCATCAGGCCGAGGAACGCATCCCGATTGAGCGCATTGCGTGCCTCCGGGCGGTTGATTACTACCGTGGCAATCCCGCTATCGATTTCCACCTTTACAGCATCATTGTCAGTCATTTCACCACCTTATCGTTAGTGTTTCTTCCACCAACTATGATATATGCGTCCAGTGGTACCCGTCAAATCCTGTCGGGCTGACTTCAGTTGGTCAACCCGGGTCTATACCAAAAAACAGGAAAACCGTTATATTATGCTCCTGGTTTCGTTATATCTCATTCTTTCGTGATTCAAGGAACCAGTGGTGAGTCTTATTTGCAATTGCCACAAGGGTCAGCATTATGGGCACTTCTACAAGTACTCCCACGACGGTTACCAGGGCCGCCGCCGAGGTAAGCCCGAAAAGAGAAATAGCAACGGCTACCGCGAGTTCAAAAAAGTTACTGGCACCTATCATGCCGGCAGGTGCTGCGATATCATGTCGGAGCTTCCATCCTTTTGCCCACCCGTAGGCGATAAAAAATATAAGGAAAGTCTGAATAGAGAGTGGTAAAGCAATCAAGATTATGTGCAGCGGATTATCTATTATTACCGTTCCCTGGAAGGAGAATATTATGACGAGTGTAAGCAGTAACCCGATAATGGTAATATTCCCAAACTTGGGGATAAAAGTGTTTTCGAAATAGGCTTTTCCCCTCTTCCTGGAAACATATACTCTCGTAAACCATCCACCGGTCAGCGGGATTACCACAAACAGGACAACTGACAGGAACAACGTCATCCAGGGAACCGAAATGTTGCTGACTCCCAGTAAAAAAGCCACTATTGGCGTAAACGCAATCAAGATAATAAGGTCGTTTGTGGCCACCTGAACCAGTGTATACGCCGGGTTACCCCTGGTAAGATGACTCCAGACGAATACCATGGCGGTACATGGCGCTGCCCCGAGTAACACAGCCCCGGCCAGGTATTGCTTCGCCAGTTCCTGTGGAATCAGGGATTTGAATATTACGAAAAAGAACAGGTAGGCAATGCCATACATGGTAAACGGCTTAATGAGCCAGTTTGTTGTCCACGTAACTATGAGTCCTCTGGGATTCTTGCCGACATCTACAATACTGGCAAAGTCCACCTTCAGCATCATCGGGTAAATCATTAGCCAGATTAGTATCGCCACCGGTATCGATACCGAAGCATACTCAAATCTACTTAAAAAGGCGGGAATATCCGGTAAGAACTGCCCAATTAAAACTCCCGCAGCCATGCACAATGCCACCCACAGGGCGAGATACTTCTCGAAGAATCCTATTCCCTTCTTTTCTGCCATGAAAGGTTGTTTTCTCCCTTACAATAAAACGGCTGGCAGTAGTCCTGCCCGGACTCTAGCTATTCGCGTTGCAATCCTTTGTTTGGTCATTTCCGGTATCCAGGTGAGATTTCAGTCTGCCCTGCTGGGCGTGGGCAATTGTGTCATAGACGCGCTTCTTCAGGAACCTGAACGCATCTTTCTCATCGCCGTCGGTGACAATCCTCTCGAGTTCCATCAGGTCTTTCTCGTCAAAAGAAACGGCGGTTTTTCTAATCTCAAGCATAGCACACCTCACGTCCTCCTCAGAACAGATAGATGAACAGGAATACTCCTACCCCGATAAGAAGCACCCCTCCTGCCTTCTTGGAGTAAGTGGAGAAATTGCTGATACCTTTTGATTCCAGCACTCTCTGGGCAAACCCTGCCGAAATCCCGGCCCCGAGCACCAGCACCCAGTGTCCCAGGGCATATGCCAGCAGCAGCCCCCCACTGTAGACAATCTTCTTCTGGGCGGCGGCGAAGGTTAAAATTACTGCCAGCACCGGCGTGGCACAGGGAGAAGCAACTATGCCGAAGAAAAGGCCTATCAAAAATGCACCGAGCAAGGCCCTTCGCTTGGGCATAAACCGCTGCGATATGCCAATATTGAAGTTCAATACTCCGGAAAGCAGAAGATACAGCCCCAGCAGAATAGCGACTGGTGGCAGCACGTAGTTCCAAAAGCTGCCGACATCGCCAAAAAGCCTGCCCATGGCACCGGCTATTATTCCCAGAACGGTGAAGGTTAGGGTTAGGCCGAGGACAAAGACAATCGAATATTGAACAGCCTTCTTCTGTGAGCCTTCAGCGTAACCACCGACGTAACCAATAACCAGAGGTATCATCGCCAGGACACAGGGGCTGGCACTGGAAATGATGCCAGCCAGGAAGCTGGCTGGGAAAGCCAGCCAGCCCTGCGTCTGAATAAGTTCACCGATATTGCCCAGTAGACCTTCCATCTACTCTATCCCCATATTCTTTAGCTGGGCGATTATGTCTGCCTTAGCATAAAAGCCTATGTGTCTGGTTATTTCCTGGCCACTACTGTCAAAGAATATCTGGGTGGGTATTGCCATGATTCCATGCTTCCTGGTCTGGTCCATATGGTCGTCAATTTCCACGATCACTACATTCAGTTTGCCTTCGTATTCCGCTGCCAGATTCTCCAGAATCGGCTTCATTTCTCTGCACGGGATACAGGTCCCCCGCCCAAACTCGGCTAATGTTGGTTTGCCGCTGGACAAAGCCTGCTCAAGGGGAATATCAGAAGACGCAGCAGGGTCCGGACCGCAACCCGTCACTGCCAGCAGACAGAGCAGCAACACCGAAAGTGCCAGTGAGAGTTTCTGCGCAGTCTTCACATCTTGCCTCTCATTCTATTACCTGAAACGGTCCCGCCGGCAAACCCCGGTTTGCCACGCGACCATGCTGATTCGTGGTGTCCTGACTGCATCGTCTATTCCCCGGCCATCGCGGTGGTGATGAATGTGGTCACTTCTGTCTTGCTGGGTACACGCCCGGAACAGACCACCTTTTCGTCGATAACCAGTCCCGGAGTAGTCAGGATGGGATACTCCATTATCTTCTTGATTTCCTTGATTTCTTCAACCGTTGCGTCTATGCCCAGTTCCCTGACCACCTCCCTGGTCGTTTTCTCCACCTGTTGACACCTTGGGCAGCCGGGTCCCAGAACCTTGATAATCATCTGAATAACCTCCTTTTGTTTTTAACAGTTAAATCATTAACTAATCAGGCCGAATATGTAACCGGATATCGTGGCAAATATCACCACCAGGGTAATGTAGGTCAGCGTCTTTTTTGTACCCATGATGCTGCGGATGACCAGCATATTGGGCAGAGACAGCGCCGGACCGGCCAGCAGCAAAGCCAGTGACGGGCCTTTCCCCATTCCCAGGTCCGTGAAAGCCCTGATGATAGGCACCTCGGTAAGAGTGGCAAAATACATCAGCGAACCGAACAGTGACGCACCAAAGTTAGCCAGCAGGCTGTTACCACCGACATAGGTAGCTACCACACTCTCAGGCATAAATGTTGTAATTATGCCAGCGACGAACACCCCGCCCAGGAGCCAGGGTACAATCAGGCGTACGAAATGCAATGTCTCTCTCATCCACTGGCCAAGTTCCGACCTTGAGAACCACCGCCAGAGGATGACGGACAGGACAATCAGCAGTGTGCCGGCGACTATCCAGTATTGCGATGCGGCAGATACCAGGATACCCACCAGCGTTACAAAAAAGACAACCTGTTGCCTGATACTTTTACCCTCAAGGTCCGCCAGGAGTGCATCGAATGCTTCCGCGTCCTTGAGCGACTCCTCCTTGCGGTAAATAAAGGACATGATAAGGCCAATACCGGCGGCAAAGGTAAGGGCTCCCACAATACGGGCAATACCGAGGTCATATCCCAGGAGTCTTGCCGTGTAGACTATGGCCAGGACATTGATTGCCGGTCCTGAATAAAGGAAAGCAATTGCCGGTCCAATACCCGCCCCCCTTTTATAGATACCGCCGAACAGGGGCAGTACCGTGCAGGAACAGACCGCCAGAATAGTCCCGGAGACGGAAGCAACACTGTAGGAGAGCACCTTCTTCGCCTTCGGTCCGAAGTACCTGAGTACCGCTCCCTGGGACACAAACACGGCAATAGCCCCGGCAATGAAGAAGGCGGGTACTAAACAGGTGAGCACGTGTGCTGACAGGTATTCCAGCAACGCATTCCATCCACCCTGCAGAATGTCAGTTAATATAGTCATGACCGATATATCCTGTAATGCGCATCAGTGCATATCATTCTATCAAAAAAAGAGCGTGCTATCCGGTATTCCTGCTAACGCAACCCGGCCCTACCCGCTCCGCTTCAGCGAGGCGTTTCCGGTCCAGTACTGTGATTTCATTACCCGCCAGAAGTCCCTCCAGTGAATTGACCAGAGCCACAGCAACGTGGTTGTCCGATTCCGTGTCCAGGGAATAAAGCACCCAGGGTCCGTCCCGCCGTGTCCTCAGGAAACCAGCATTGAAGAGAATGCAGAGGTTGCGCGACGCGCGGGACTGGGATATCTCCAGGGCCTGCATAACCTCGCAGACGCAACACTCCCGCTCCAGGAGGACGGTGAGAATCCTCAGTCTCGTCTCGTCGGACAGTGCCCTTGTAGCCTTCAGCAGTTCCTGCATGACGCTCCTGTGGTTCTAAATTAGATATGCGCATATCCGCATATCTAACTACATTATGAAACAATCCCGCTTGTGTGTCAACAGTTCTTCTCACGGTAATTTAATACCAGCCAGGTAACAACCAGTGCTATAATGATAGTACATGGATATACTGGCGGAGCTTAACCCGGCACAGAGAGAAGCGGCAGAGGCAATCAGCGGACCGGTACTGATCCTGGCCGGGCCCGGCAGCGGCAAGACCCGCGTTATCACCCACCGTGTGGCCTACCTCATCACCGTCTGCGGCGTCAACCCCCGCCATATCATGGCAGTCACCTTCACCAACAAGGCCGCCCGGGAGATGGAGAACAGGCTCTACGAACTGGTCAGCGGCTCGGCCGGGGAACTGACGCTGGGTACCTTCCACGCCATCTGCGCCCGTATCCTCCGGCAGGATGGCAGGGCCCTCGACATTAACCCGGGTTACGTTATCTACGATGCCGGCGACCAGCAGAGCCTGCTTAAGCGGGCCATGCCCGAGGTCGGCATCGACCCCAAGCAGTACGCCCCGCAGGCGGTGGCCACGGCCATATCCCGGGCCAAGAGCCACCTGCTGACACCCGCCGACTACGTTCGGCAGGGACACAGCTACTTCGAGGAGATTGTCTCCCGCTGTTACGAGCGATACCAGCAGCTACTCACCGAGAGTAATGCGCTTGATTTCGACGACCTGCTGATGAAGACGGTACAGCTCTTCCGAAAAAGCCCGGAGACCCTCTCCCGGTACCAGTCACGATACCTTCACCTTCTGGTGGACGAGTTCCAGGACACCAATCTGGTCCAGTATGAGCTGGTCAGACAACTCGGAGCGAAGCACCGCAACATCTGCGTTGTTGGCGACCCCGACCAGTCGATATACTCCTGGCGCTCCGCCGACCTGCGTAATATCCTCAGTTTTGAGAACGACTACCCCGATGCCAAGCTGGTGCTTCTGGAACAGAACTACCGCTCGACCCGGACAATACTGGACACTGCTTCATCGGTAATCTCGGCCAACGAACTGCGCAAGCAGAAGAACCTGTGGACGGACAACGAGGCCGGTGAGCTGATACGGATTGTCGAGACCTTTACCGAGCAGGAAGAGGCCCGGTTCGTCGTCAACGAGGTTGAGCGCCTGGTCGACCTCAGGGAGGCGAAACTGGGCGACTGCGCGGTGATGTACCGCACCAACGCCCAATCGAGAGTAATCGAGGAGGCCTTTGTCCGTTACGGGACCCCCTACAAGCTGGTAGCCGGCACCCGTTTCTATGAACGACGCGAGGTCAAGGATGTCATTGCCTACCTGCGCCTGGTATACAACCCGAAGGACACCGTCAGCCTGATGAGGGTCATCAACGTTCCCGGCCGAGGTATCGGGCAGCAGACCCTGACCCGACTGTCCGACCGGGCAAGGTCGCTGGGTATCTCGCCTTCGGAGGCACTGCGGCTTATCGCTGAGGCCAGTGAGAAGGGCGATGGGCCCGAGCACCCCTTTAGCCAACGTACCGCCCGTCTGCTGACCGATTTCCGGACGATGCTGGAAGGACTCATCGCGAAGAGCCGGGAGCTGGACATGGTGGAGTTGTTCGACACCGTCGTTGAGAACTCCGGCTACCAGCGTTATATCATGAGTGGGGCCGAAGGCGAGGAACGCTGGGACAACATCCTCGAGCTCCGTGGTGTCGCCCAGGAGTATCGCCACCTGAAGTCGACGGAAGGTCTGATTGCTTTCCTGGAAGGAGTGGCCCTGGTGTCGGATACCGACAGTCTCGACGAGACCACCGACAGGGTAACCCTGATTACGCTGCACCAGGCCAAGGGCCTGGAGTTCCCCGTGGTCTTCATTGTCGGCATGGAGGAACGCCTCCTCCCGCACGTCCGGTCTTTCGACGACCCGGCGCAGATGGAGGAAGAACGTCGACTGTGCTACGTGGGCATTACCCGGGCGAAGCAACGCCTGTACCTGGTGCGCTCCTTCCGCCGCACCCTGATGGGCAGTAGCAACGTCAACAAGCCGTCGCGCTTCCTCGAAGACATCCCCGGTCACCTGACCTCGTCCCCCGGCCGGTGGCAGGAAGGCACCGACCGGGTAGCCGAGGCGGTCTATTCCTGGGGCCGGACTTCGGTCGATACACCGGCGGCTTCGGAACCGGACAACAGCCCCGCACCACCGCAACTGAAGGCGGGCGACCACGTAAGTCACACCCAGTTCGGCGAAGGGGTAGTGGTCAGTTGCAAAAAGGTACGGAACGACAGCGAGGTAGTGATCGCATTTATCGACCAGGGAGTGAAGAAGCTGCTGTTGAGCCTAGCCGATTTGAAGAAGGTATCTTAACCCTGCCCGCCAAAACCTGAACCCATCAGAAGGCTGGCCCGACCAGGGGAGGTCTGAATGTGACCTGGTCCGGAAGTGCGTGGTACAATCGCCGTGGCAGGTCACTCCTGAAGGAGCTATATGGATATCAGAGGGCACAACCGTACCGCCTGGGATAAACTGGTCCGGTCGGGGGACAGGTGGACCGTGCCGGTAAGCAGTGAAAGCGTGGCGGCGGCGAGGCGGGGCGAATGGGAGATATTCCTGACGCCGTCGAAACCGGTGCCGAGGCAGTGGTTCCCGCAAACAGAAGGCCTAAGCGTGCTGTGCCTGGCGTCAGGGGGAGGTCAGCAGGGGCCGATTCTGGCGGCTGCCGGAGCCGAGGTGACCGTTCTCGACAACTCGCCCGGGCAACTGGAACAGGAACGCCTGGTTGCCGACAGGGACTCGCTTGCTATCACCACCGTTGAGGGCGACATGGCCGACCTGTCCATGTTCCCTGACGGGAGCTTTGGGCTGGTGGTCCATCCCGTGTCCAATCTATTCGTTCCCGATGTCCGGCCAGTCTGGAAGGAGACGTTTCGAGTGCTGCAATCCGGCGGGAGTCTGCTGGCCGGTTTCAACAATCCGGCGGTATACCTTTTCGATTACGAGTTAGCCGACCGCACCGGTATTCTCCAGGTCAAGTACAATATACCGTATTCAGACCTTGCGAGCCTGACGGAAGAGGAGAAGCAGCGGCTCATCGATAAGGAAGAACCGGTTGAATTCAGTCATACCCTGGAAGACCAGATTGGCGGGCAAATCGACGCCGGTTTTATCGTGACCGGGTTCTACGAGGACGGTTACGGCGAAGACGACCTGCTGGACGGCGACGACCCTCTGACGCATTACATGCCGATATTCATAGCGACACGCTCAATCAAGCCGTAGTGGTTGACCACTTGACAATTTACACGGAAACGTGTATGGTTATCCCGATACTGGAGTGGGCGAAATATGCCGATAAGAGTGCTGGAGCAAAGCGTAGCCGCCAAGATTGCCGCCGGTGAGGTCGTGGAGCGTCCCGCCTCGGTGGTCAAGGAGCTGGTGGAGAACTCCCTCGATGCCGGTGCCTCACAGGTATCGGTCGAGACGCGGGGCGGCGGCGTGAGTCTGATTCGGGTGACCGACAACGGTAGCGGCATCCCCCCGGGGGAAATCGAGACTGCCTTCGACCGCTACGCGACCAGTAAGGTCAGCACTATCGAGGACCTCGACTCCATAATCACCTTCGGTTTCCGCGGTGAGGCCCTGCCCAGCATCGCCGCCGTGGCGGTGGTGGAGATAGTTACCTGCGCCGCCGGTGAGTCGGCGGGCGATTTGGTCAGTCTGCAGAATGGCGCCGTCGTTGAGCATCGCAGTGAGGGTCATGCCCGGGGGACGACGGTTACGGTGCGCGACCTCTTTCGCTCGGTACCGGCCCGACTCAAATTCCTGAAATCGACCACCACCGAGAACAGCCATATCGCCCGTGTCGTCAGCGAGTGTGCTCTCGCCTTCCCCGAGGTCAGGTTTGCCCTCGCCATCGACGGGCGAAGTGTACTCAGGACACCGGGGACCGGACAGCTCATCGAGAGTGCTATCGAGGTCTACGGTCTGCAGGTGGCCCGCGACCTGCTCGATATCAAGGGTAGCGACGATACCTGGCAGGGCGGGAATGCAACGGCACCCCCGGTGGTAACCGGCATGGTCGGTTCACCCGGGCTGAGTCGGGCCAATCGCGACTACCTGAGCTTCTTCGTCAACCGTCGCTCGATAAGCAGTCGGTCGCTGGCCTGGGCAGTTGAGGAGGCCTACCAGGGAATGCTGATGACGGGCAGACACCCGGTAGCCATTGTCAACATTGCGATACCGCCGGGAGAGGTCGATGTCAATATCCATCCCTCCAAAGCGGAGGTGAAGTTCCGCGACGAACGCACCGTCTTTACCGCTGTGCAGAGGGCGGTCCGCGGCACCCTGGTGGAAATGGCGCCGGTGGCCAGGATTGAAGATACCACGGCTACGTATACGACACCGCCGGCATCGACCCGGCAGTTGTGGGGCACGGTTCCGACAGATGCGGGCGCGACAGCACTGCCGATGGAGACCGCGCATACCCCCATAGCCTCCCTGCCGGCGCTGCGGGTGCTGGGGCAACTGGATAGCACCTACATTATCGCCGAGGGGCCGGATGGACTCTACCTCATCGACCAGCATGCCGCCCACGAGCGTATCGTCTACGAGAAGGCCAGACGACAGCAGGAACAGCGCCAGACGGACGTTCAGGGTCTCCTGGAACCGGTGCCGTTTGAGGTCGGCCCGCGACAGGACGAGGTGCTGAGGAGCGGCTACCGGCAGCTCGAAGAGTTCGGTTTCGCAATCGAGCCGTTTGGCGACCGCACGTACCTGGTGCGGGCAATCCCGGCGGTGCTCGATGGAAAGGACTGGTCGGCTATGGTGCGGGAGCTTATCGACACGATTATCGAGGGTGGTGGCGACAACTGGAGCGAGGACATCGCCGTTACCCTGGCCTGCCACAGTGCAGTGCGCGCCGGCCAGACGCTCAGCGACGAGGAGATGCGGGAGCTTATCCGTCAACTGGAACAGGCCGCCATGCCGCGCACCTGCCCGCACGGTCGGCCCACCGTCATCCACCTTAGCTCGCGGCAACTGCAAAAGGAATTCCGGCGGATATAGTGTCGGACGCCGTATCTTGAGGGGAACTCACCCCACCTCGTAGCCCGCTTTAGCCATAATGCGCCTCATCGACCGACAGGCAGGGGAGTCTTCCGGCAGGTCAAGGAGCGATTTGCCCACCAGGTTGTATTTCTTGAGGTCGGCATCGTAGTCCATCCTGCCCAGGTAGGTCTCGCCGGTGCTGGTAAGGTAGCTTTCCGACTCGGCGTCGAACTCGTAGTTGCCCACCAGGAAGAGCTGCCGGTAGGTTGTGCCGACCTGCCCCAGTATTTTTTTCACCCGCTCAATGTGCGCTATCGATTTCTTCGACGGGTCGATTATGATGAAGAGGTCGTCGATTCTGGGTACCACCCTCCGGTTGAGGTGTTCCAGTCCGGCGGGAGAATCGACCAGTATGCTGGCGTACTGCTCTCCGATAGTGGGAATGATGAATTCGAACAGGAAGTTGGCCGACCGGTAATCGCCCTCGGTCCATTTCGGCCCCAGCGATATCAGGTCGAACCGCTCGGAATGGAACTGAGTGTACCACTGGAGCAGCAGGGGTATCTTCACCGTCGCCGGCGACCCGCCCAGCTCGGTAAAGGCATCCTCGTCCTCAATATCACTGGTAAGGTCGGAAAGGGTCTTTATCGGGACCTCCCGGCCGATGTCGGTTGTCGTCGTGGCAGCCTCAAGGTCCACGCCGAGCATCGCCGCCAGGCTCTGGTCGGGGTCGATATCCAGCAGGAGCAGGGGCGACTTCAGGTATCGACTGAGCAAAGCGACGAAGGTAGACTTGCCGGTGCCGCCACGCCCGGTAGCCAGGATTATACTGCCCGCCTTCTCCGTGGAAGTGGTTATACGCGCAATCTTCGTGGCCGCGGCGATTACCATCTCACCAATGTTCTCCTCGTACGTCATCCTGTCTGCGCTCCCCTTTCTTCTCGTGATGTCGAAGGTCGACGTCGCTCCGTTTCCTGCACATCCAGCGGCGTCACTACCGGTCGCGGTGAATCATAAACGGTAACTGCGCCTTCAAGGCCGGTGAACTCACGGGCTATCCCGGTAATCTCCTCCGGCGACAGCGGGCTCACGGCGCAGGGTCGTAACGGTGTGTTTATCTGCACCTCGTCCGGCGCAATCTCCCGGGCCATCGCCGCCATCTCAACGGCACTGTTCCTGTTGGCGGCAACGAACATCATCTGCAGGGCCAGTTTCCCCGAATAGGTGCTGCGGAAGAGTCGGATTGAGTCGGCGATTTCCCGCAGGGTAGTCCTCATACGAGGGCGATTGACCTGCCGGAACAGCGCTTCGTCCGGGGCATCCAGCTTGGCAACGACCACGTCCGCCCGGGCCAGTTCCTGACGTACATCCTGGCGCGACATCAGCGAGGAATTGGTCAGCACGGCCACCGGCAATTCCAGGATCGACCGTACCAGCTCGATTGCCTCTCCGAGATTGCTGCCTAAAGTCGGTTCCCCCATACCGGAGAAAGTGGCGTAATCTGCCGGTACCCCTCTCAGCTTGTCAAGCTCTTCCGCCAACTGCGCCAGACTGATGAACTCCCGTCGCCTTACCACCGGATTGACCGTCTTACCAAGTTGACAGTAGATGCAGTCGAACGAGCAGAGCTTGCCCAGTGTAGCGACTATGTCAATACCCAGCGACCTGCCAAGTCGCCAGGACGGTACCGGACCATAGACTATGCTGCTCATCAACCCTGCCTTTACCTGCCCCGCCTGAGAAAGAACCTGAGGCTTCGTATCTCGCCCACTCCCCGCAGACAGGAAGCCATTGCCGCCAGGACACCGCCAATGAGGTCGCGGGGAAAGACACTCAGTGGTACCGCTGCACCGTTGACATAGAGAGACACCCTCTCCTGGTGCGGTTTTATCACCTCGTTCTCCAGGAGGTCGACGATACCGGCAGCGTCGTCCAGCGAGAACTGCCTGGTTTCTGTATCGAGCACTTCGTCAGTAGCAATGGCAATAATGCCATCGACCCCTTCCAGGGGTGGGCCTGTTTCTCGACGGTGCACCTCTATCTTGGGTGCCGTGTCCTGCTTGAAGCCTTCGGCAAGAATAATATCGTAGTCCTCACCGAACAGGCTGGCCATCTCTTCAAGCTTCACCCCCGGTGCCATCTTCTTGATGAGGGTCATCCGGGTGGGTGA
This sequence comes from Dehalococcoidales bacterium, assembly GCA_030667735.1. Taxonomy (GTDB): domain Bacteria; phylum Chloroflexota; class Dehalococcoidia; order Dehalococcoidales; family Fen-1064; genus DUES01. The sequence goes on along the minus strand of DAOUVG010000002.1, from coordinate 356 downwards.
GCCGATGATGGTTGCCCTGCTTCCCGCCTGCATGTGACGCCAGCTATCCTTGCCCGGTTCATCGAGAGAGACATCCTCCGGAGTATGCTTGATGGTGGCCACCTGGTAGCTGCGCGATTCCAGTTCGGGAATCAGCTTTTCCAGGAGGGTGGTTTTTCCCGATTTCGATTTGCCAACGATAGAAACAATCGACGCCATGCTGTATATTCTCCTCCGCTAATGCACCGGGGGAACCGGGCAGATACTGCCGGTCATGGGTGACCGGTCTTCGCGGATATAGTATCCAGTTACATTCTACTGAAAGTCCGGTATCTACGGCAAATCAGCATATTCGTCCAGTACATTGGTGATACTCC
>DAOUVG010000023.1 GCA_030667735.1 Dehalococcoidales bacterium | reverse complement strand
CTACGAGCCTGGGTTCGGGGACTCCGGCAGCGTCCTACGAGTGTCTCCTGTCCGATGGCGGCAGGCTGCTGAACAACCGGGGTGAAGATATCCTGGTAAAACATGCCCTTACTGTCCCACGGTTATTGACCAGAGACCGTGTTAGTCGTGCGATAGCTATTGAGTTGCAGCAGGAACAGGGATTAAGCCAGACCGTAGTTCTGGACCTGACTGATATACCCTCAGACAGGATGGAAGTGCTCCGTTCCGTTCTGCCCAGGGGAGTCTCACGCGGCGAACGGCGCTTTCCTGTCGCGCCGACTGTCCACTTCCACATGGGAGGAGTAAGGATAGATGAAAAGGCCGGGACTTCCATGCCTGGTCTCTACGCCGCCGGTGAGGTCTGTGTCGGCGTTCATGGTGCCAACCGCCTCTCCGGGAACGCGCTCACTGAGGTCTGGGTATTCGGTGCAATTGCTGGCCGCCAGGCTGCTGAGAGTAGCAAGATGGGCCTGAAAGGTAAAGCTCCGCAGGAAATGGTTGCCGGGGAGATGCAGAGGCTTCAGGAAATTACCCACCGGCAGAAAGGTGAAAGTCTGGAGTCATTACGCCGTGCCCTCAAAGAGGTAATGTGGCGTGGGGCGGGGCTTATCCGGGATGCACATGGCCTTGCCCAGGCCATGTGCGAAGTGGTCACACTCCGGGAACAGTGGTGCAGAGTTTCCGTGGAAGACGGTCGAGAGTTGCAGCGTGCCCTGAAACTGGAGAACATGCTGACTGTCTCCGAGATGGTATGCCGCTCGGCGCTGTGTCGGACCGAGAGTCGCGGGGCGCATTACCGGCAGGACTACCCGGAGCAGGACGATAACTGGCTGTGTAACGTGATACTCCGCAAGGAAGACGGCGGTTTGGTGCTCAGCACCGAACCGGTGCAACTCCTCAGACTATCGCCGTAGAGATGACGTTTGTCTGACAGGGCTAGCGCATTTTCCAGACAGGCTTTCTCTTTTCCACAAATGCCTTGGCTCCCTCTACTGCGTCCTCCGACTCCCACACCGAACTGATTAGTCCCTGGCCAAGACGGCGGGCGTAGTCCATCGGTACCTCCAGACCCAGTGTCGTGAGTTGTCTGGTAGTACGTACTGCCAGCGGCGAGTTCTGGCAGATGGCGTCTGCCATCTGTGTGGCTGTGGTCATCAGGTCGGGCAGGGGGACAACCTTGGTTACCAGACCGATACGGAGGGCTTCCTGGGCATCGATTGGTTCCCCGCTGAGCAGCATCCACATGGCGTTGGACAGGCCGATGAGGCGGGGCAGGGTGAACATGGCGGTTGGCGGGCACAGGCCTACCTTGACCTCGGCAAGACAAAATGTGGCGTTTGCGGAGCAGATGCGGATATCGCAGGCGAGAACACGTTCCATTCCTCCACCGTATGCCAGACCGTTTATGGCCGCGATGGTGGGTTTATTGTGTTCGATAGCGGGTCTGCGGGCAAATGGCAGACTGCTTCCACCCCGGGAGTCCTGCTCGGCGACTTCCTTCAGGTCCCTTCCTGCGGAGAAAGCCCTTTCACCGGCACCGGTGTAGATGGCCACCCAGGCGTCTTCGTCTTCGGCGAACCCCGTATCCGCATCTCGTAGCTGCAGCCCCAGTTCCGTGCCCAGGGCGTTCAGGCGCTCCGGTCTGTTCAGGGTGATATAGGCGATGTGTCCCTTCTTCTCGTAGAATACGTATTCTGGCATTCTGTTCTCTCCTTTCGCTGTTAGAGGTGGTGCTACTCCCCATGCAGTCTCTTGAGTTCTCCGTCCAGCCGGTCTACGGCCTCTTCCCTGTAGATTATACCTTCCTCGAAGAGTCGGTCAATCCGCTCATCACTGTAGCCCAGAATCCCGGAAAGGATGTTCCGGCTGTGCTCTCCGAGGAGCGGGGTATGTCCGCGCACTTCACCGGGCGTTTGCGACATCTTGAATGGACTTCCGTACACCTCCATCTCACCGACAAACGGTTGCTTCATCTTGACTACCATTTCTCTTTCCGTGATGTAGGCAGCCCTGGATACCTCGGGGAAACCCTTGATTCGCATTGCCGGTATACCCGCACTTCTCAGCAGGTCTTCAGCTTCCTGCACCGGGCCGAACTTCATCAGCCACTCTTCAAGGATACTGTGGATAAAGGGGGCGTTCTCGTAGGTCAGCCTGGTGCTGAGTTTATCGGTCCGGGAGTCGGTGAGCAGCCATAGGTAGTCCTCGCCCATTGCGGTGACAAGCTTCTCCCAGAGGCCGTCACTGAGGGCAGCAACGGCAATGAGCCCGTCCTGTCCTTTGAGTATCCCGTAGGGCGCATAGCTGGGGTGTTTCTGTCCAATCGGCACCGGTGATACCGTGCGTTCGCTGAAGAGGTAGGCAGGCGGATTTGCCTCGTGGCAGTGAAACAGGCAGTCCGTCATGGAAAGGTCGATGTTCTGCCCGATACCGGTCTTCTGTCGGTAGTAGAGAGCCGCCAGAATAGCCGTGGTCGCATGCAGGGCAGCATTGGAGTCGCCGATGGCTACCGGTGCCTGGGTAGGAGGGTCGGTCTGGCCGCACCACCCGCTTGCTGCTTGGGCAATCAGGTCAAAGCCGGGTTCGTTGGCGTATTGCCCGGATTGCCCGAAGCACGAAATCGTGCAGTAGATAATACCCGGATTGATTTCCTTCGCGTCCTCGTAGCCAAATCCCAGCCTATCCATTGCGCCCGGAGTCATGTTTGATAACATTACGTCCGACTTCCTGACCAGTTCCCTGACGATGTCGGCACCATCCTTGTGTTTTATATCGATGGATAGGCTCTTTTTGCCCCGGTTAAGGAATAGGGAGTAGCTGCTCTGTTTCACGCCCTGGCGCTCAATTACCAGAGAGTAGCGTCTTTCCAGTGCCCCAACCTCGGGTAGCTCGATCTTTATCACTTCGGCCCCGAGGTCAACAAGCTGCCTGGTCGCGAAGGGGCCGGCATAGACCCAGGTGAAGTCGAGGACCCTGAGACCTTCGAGTGCGCCCGGCTGATTTATCAATGCAGTCGGGACCTCCTTTCGCTGGATTGATTGCATGCGGGGATGGCTTTCCCCCTGTTTTCTGTGTATACGTGTACTATAACATATACACTTCGCCTCGATGCCCTGTTGCTCCGGTTCTCTCGTTCAAACAGAAGGGTGATACAAACAGCGTGAGGTGCCTCTGTTGCCATGAATGCCTTTGGCTGTGTCATTGGACCCGGGACGGAATGCATCCTGACCGGCCCCCGTCTTACGGAAGGAGATACCGGCAACCGACGACATCCCCTGAGGAGTATACAGGAAATTAAGGTAAGGTCGTGGGCTCAGTATGGCTACTGCGATTTGCCGAAGGTAAATCTTTACAAAACCTTTATGAATACTTTACGTAATATTTATAAACTTAATATTCGCCTTCATGAAGGCGTGCTATGCTGAATATAGAGGTGGCTGGTGTCAAGTTTGGCCACACTGGCAGGGAATGAGGATGAAGGTTATCAGGCACTACTTTACCGGTATTCGTAACATGATATACCCACTGGCAGTGCTGGTATTCCTGGTGGTCGCTGACGGAGGGTTGACAAATATTCTCATTAATAGCGGAACGGTTCGAGAGGGAAACCCTCTCCTGGTGCCTCTGGTAGGTGGTGGAGATTTCCTGGTCTTGAAGTTGGTTGGGGCATTGCTCTGCGCATTCATTCTATGGGATATCTACCGGCATCGCCCGAGGATGGCAAAAATAGGCACATCCTGTCTGGTGGCGGCGTACGCAGGAATAGTATTCTGGAATCTTTCTCTGCTCCTCACAATACAGTTATAATCCCCTCTTTCAGCATCCCGCTACTGGCTGCATCCTCCGGGTAAATAACCACCTGTTTAATCTCCGATACCTTTATTTTCCGGAGTCAGCACTGCCTCGGTGCTGAAGACCTCGGAACACACCGTCCCGCAAGGCTAACCCATCCCGGTATCAATAGCTTCACATGACGTCCCTTGACGAATCGGGTTATCGCCAGGGTAATTCCCATGTTATTCGATATCGGTTCCACGAATACCTCTCCCGGCGTAAACCTCCCCGGGACACCTTCACCATTTGCGTTGGTAAACTACCCGGCCATGGTGTTTCCGGTGCAGGGAAGTTAGTACCTGCGGCATGCCACATCTCTGCCGGTGCTGGCCGGCGAGTACACCGGTGCTGGCACGGCTTGACGATAGACTCTCCACAGAGTATGCTTTCTAACGGTGAGGGAACAAGGAATTCAGCTCAGGTTAATCTGCAGGAGGTAATAGAAAAATATGGCAGACCAATTCAAGCTTCTCTTCAGCCCGATTAAGGTGGGAGAGATGACAGTGCGCAACCGGATAGTGGTGCCGGGACATTATCCCGGTCTGCGGGACCCGGATAGCCTGCCCGGAGAAAAAATCACCGCCTACTGGGAGTCCAAGGCTAAGGGTGGCGCAGGTATGATTTGCACCGGTATCTGGGGAGTCCACCGCAGTAGCCCGACTCCGGTACAGGGTGGTTATGAGTTCCACATGGGCCAGTCCAGCCCTCTGCAGGAGCCCGGCGGCATGGACAAGCTGAAGAAGTGTGCCGAGACCATCAAGAAACACGGCACTTGCTTCATCGTGCAACTTTGGCATGGAGGCAGAAATGCCTACGGTACACTTCACTACGGAGACACGAACTGGGCGCCTTCAGCGATACCGTCTCCCGGTACCGGTCTGGTGCCTCACGCGATGACGCGGGATGAGGTGAAGGAAATCATCGAGGCATTTGCTGCCGAAGCATATCGTTGTAAACAGGCCGGGGTCGACGGTGTGGAAATACACGGGGCTCACGGCTACCTGATAACTCAGTTCATGTCCCCTGATAGCAATAAACGCACCGATGAATATGGTGGTAGCCATGAGGGACGCATGAGGTTCGCCTGCGAGATTATCGACGCAGTCAGGGCTGCTGTCGGCCGGGATTTCTTGGTCGGCATCAGGGTGAGTGTCGACCAGCTCTCCGGTGGCGGATATGGTATGGACGAAATGAAGGTGATGGCCCCCATGATGACGCGCAGCGGGAACCTGGACTACATAGCTACCGGTGCCGGGATACCTCCCATGTATTTCCCGCCGGGTGCGCTGATGTACAATGCCGCCGGGCTGAAGGAAGTGGTTGACATACCCGTCATCGGCGGTGGTCGGGTGGTTGACCCCGTCCAGGCGGAGAAGATACTGGAAGACCGCCTTGCCGACCTGGTGTTCATGAACCGTGCCTTCATCTGCGACCCTGAGTTTGCCAACAAGGCCCGCGAGGGCAGAGTGGACGAAATCCGCAAGTGCATGGGCTGCTCCGAGGGGTGCTGGATGCGCGTCTCGCAGGACAGGAACCCGATGGGAGTGTCCTGTGCCTATAATTCTGCGACTGGTAAGGAGACTATTCCCGGGTGGCTGGAGCTTATACCGGCAGAAACGAAGAAGCGTGTCATGGTGATTGGTGGTGGCCCCGGTGGCATGGAGACAGCCCGGGTGGCAAAGGCAAGGGGCCATGACGTGTCTCTCTGGGAGAAGGACGATGACCTTGGTGGACTGGTGAATATCGCGGCCAAGGCACCGGGGAGAGAAGACCTGGCTGAGCTGCCTCGCTTTCACAAGTACCAGTTGAATATGCTCGACGTGGACATTCACCTCAACAGCGAGGTTACCGTTGACACCGTGATGGAGCAGGACCCGGATGTGGTCGTGGTGGCCACCGGCTCTTTCCCGCGTGTCCCGGATGACATGCCGGGTATAGAGCAGGACAATGTCATTAAAACTGTACGGAACGTCCTCAGCGGAAAGGCCGAGGTTGGGGAGAATGTGCTCATCGTTGACGCACAGCTCCGCACCGAGGGTATGACCACGGCAGACTTTCTGGCCCAGCAGGGGAAGAAGGTGGAAGTAATATGCCCGTACGAGGAGCCGGGTAGTGGCATAGAGCAATTGACACGGATGTCCCTTGTTCGCCGACTGGCCTGGGCCGGTGTGAAACTGACGCCGCGCGCTTCCCTCAAGGAGATATCCGGTAGCAGCGTCACCGTGATTGATAGCTATACCACGGAAGAGCGGGTGATTGAAAATATCGATACCGTAATACTCTCCTACGGAGGCGTGGAGAACAACGAGCTTTATTATGCTCTCAAGGGAAAGGTAAAGGAGCTATACGCTGTGGGTGACTGCAACGGGGTCAGGAAGATACTCTGGGCCAGCAACGATGGCGCCACAGTGGCGCGGATGATATAGAACATTCGTCGGTCATGTAGACCCGGACTCGTATAATCAGGCTCTTCCTGTGGTGCCGGTAATTGTCGGTAGCCGTATGGAAGAGCCTGAACCTGTTCCGGGGGAACACACACCTCTTGACGTCCCGAGGGCGAGCATTTATAGTGTGCGGGGCAGAGCGGTACCACGGTAAGAAAGCAGGGCCGACATGGCGGCTGTCCCGTAACGAGAAGTCCGTGAGGAGGTAAGGCATGATGATAACGGCGATTGTGGGTGTAAATTGGGGGGATGAAGGCAAGGGAAGAATGGTGGACCTGCTGTCTGCGGAACACGATGTGGTCGTCCGCTTCCAGGGAGGCAACAACGCCGGACACACGATTATCAACGACTACGGCAAGTTTGCCCTGAACCTGCTGCCTTCGGGCATATTCCGACCGGGGGTGATAAATGTGCTCGGGCCGGGGACGGTGATAGACCTGGAGCACCTGGCCAAGGAAATTGAGTACATTCGTGCCTGTGGGATCGTGATAGACACCGGGAATCTGAAGGTCAGCGATCGTGCCATTATCTGTTTCCCGTTCCATCGCGACCAGGACCGGCTGGAGGAAGAGAGACTGGCCGGTAGGAAGTACGGCTCCACTGTGCGCGGTATTGCACCGGTCTACGGGGACAAATACCTCAAGAAGGGGATACAGGTAGGCGAGTTGCTCTATCCGGAATACATGGAGGGTAGGGTCTCCGACCTGCTGGAGTGGAAGAACGCCATGCTGACCTCAGTATACGGTGGGGAGCCACACAGCATCGAGGGCACGCTCTCATGGCTTGCGGAATACGGCGGTAAGATCAAAGACTACATATGTGACACGATTGTGCTTCTTGAAGAGGCCGTCACCGAAGGAAAGAACATCCTGCTGGAAGGACAACTGGGAGCGCTCCGGGATATCCACTACGGCATCTACCCGATGACGACCTCATCATCACCTCTGACAGCGTTTGCCCCCATCGGGGCGGGGCTTTTCAGTCGCCCGATAGACAATGTCATCGGTGTCATCAAGGCCTTTTCGACCTGCGTCGGCGAGGGTCCGTTCGTCACCGAGTTGGATGATGAAGTCGGCCTTCGTTTGCGGGAGAAAGGTGGAGGCGAGTACGGCGCCGCCACCGGCAGACCGCGACGGACCGGTCACCTGGACCTGGTAGCCTCCAGGTTCGGGATGCAGGTCCAGCAGGTTGATGAAATTGCTCTGACCAAGCTGGATATCCTGTCATCTGAACCGGTGCTCAAGGTCTGCATAGGCTACGAAATCAGGGGTAATATCGAGACGGATTTCCCTCTGACACCACTGCTCTACGAGGCGAAGCCCGTGTACGAGGAGTTTCCCGGTTGGGATGAGGACATCACCGGCGTCCGCACCTATGAAGGTCTTCCGGCGAACGCACAGCGCTACGTGGAGTATGTCGAGGAATACCTGGAGAAACCGGTGCGCTATATCTCGGTGGGACCGGAGCGGAGTGAGATAATAGTACGGTGATGGAAAGGGCTGCGGGGTAGCTCTTCTATGCTGCCCGGTTGAGAGTAAGTATCTGGCGTTATTTTGACTCCCTCCGGGGTCACGTCTGTGATTTCACCTCAGATTCCAGCAATTCCAGTGCCCTGACCAGTGCCGCGGCCATCGGTTCGAGGAGTTCGGGGGCAGTCCCGACTTCCGGTACGTCTTCCGGCGTGTGGAAGTACCGGTACGGTCCGCCATTGACCCCGAATCCCCGGTAGCCCATGCGGATAACTTCCCTCATCTCACCTATTCCCTGACCGGCCCGCGGTTCCAGTCCGGACAGACCGGCCAGCGCGGTGTTTAGCAGGGGCATAAGCGCTTCGCTGCTGCAGACCACTCGGTAGTCCTCCGGTCGTGCCCGCTTCACAAGGCCACCGGCGGTCTCCTCCCAGTCCCAGGTGGCAATATTGGCGCCGAGGTGTATCCAGGCCAGCGTTCTGTCAGGTAATGGGGCAAGTTCCTTGAGGAATTGCCTTATACCGGTGCCGCTGGTCTCATGGCCGCTGTTGGCGTCGAACAGGTAGCTGACATTGGAGTTGCGTTCACTCGCCCACCGTGCCAGGGCCAGGGACAGCGCAACGCCGGGGCCGCGCTCGCCGGCGCAGGTGAACCAACCACTCTTGGGCGTGGATATAACGATAATGTCATCGCCGCGGTTGAGCTTTGCGATTACGTTTCTCGGCTGTGCCTTCGGAATATCAGTCCCGTCCAGGAGCAGGGATACCTCGGCATGTCTTTCTGCGGCCTTGACCAGGACCGTCTCATTTCGCTTTGGAGTAAGTACCACCGGAATCGGCCGGCGCGCTGTCTCTACGGGGGTGTTATAGGCGTGCATTCCGTCCGATGGCCCATTGCTGATGACAATTACTGCAATTGCCCCTGCATCGGCAGCCGCGCGAATAGCAGCATTATCCCCCTCGTTGGAAAAGGCTGGCGCACCGTAGCTGAAAGACGGTTTGAGGAGCACAATACTCCCTTCCGGAATATCCTGGCCGGTATCGGTCGCCACCAGTTGACCCCGAACAGAAGTCTTGCCGGTCCAGGTGGGCGGCCACAACGGAAAGCAGCTCATCTCCTCGCCCTCGACAGTCAAGAAGGTGTTGCCGACGAAGTAGGTCTCCTGGGAGAAGGTCTGGAAACTGACATCGAGACCGCATGCCGAAAATCGCTCTGCCATCCAGTCTGTGGTCTTCTCCTCACCATCGGTTGCCGTTCGGTGGTCGCCGAATGAGAAGTACGCCACCACATCCTGATACAGACATTCACCGGAAAGGAAGTGGCCTGTCATAAATATCCTCCTGTATTCTGGAAATGGCGGTCCGGAGAGCCCTGTACGTCCTGTGTCTAAACTTGTTCTGCTTGTTGCCGTATCTGGCCCGCCTTGCGATAGAGTATCACGTTCTTGTAGTCGATGGCGACATCGAAGGCTGTCCGAAGCAAATCCACATACGGGCTATGCGCCGCTTCCTCGTCGTTGATGGTCTCGATAGTAATCCGGCGTACCGGCTGAAACTGCCGAGTCAGCAGGTGGCGCAGAGGGGTCAGGTACTCCGGCAGGTGTATGTCATCGGGCAGGACCTTGAAGATTAGATTCCGGCCGTTACGCTTCGATATTGCCACCAGTTTGGCACCCCGGTAGACAAGGTGCGTACCGGCGATGCGCCTGGGCAGAGACCCTCTGATTGCCTCAAGCTGGACCCCGCACAGGGAAGCCGGATCGATGGCGTTTATCCAGTAGACGGCATCTTCCGGCAGTCTACGTTGCAGATGACGGAAAGCCTGATGTGAGATGAACTGCGGCCCGGGAATGCCGTGGAAGAAGTAGCCGGCGAGTACTTCCCCGGAAAGCTCCATCAGCCGCAGGGCGCGGAAGACATTCCTCCAATGAAAAACAGGAATCTCTCTCTCCAGTAGTTCCCGGAAGAGGATTCCGTAGCGGTCCAGCAGGAGTCTGGCCCTGTCCTTTATACGCTCCTCGGTCTCAAGGAGGTCTTCATCAGGCTCTGGAGCGGGAAGTCGGAACCAGTTGCCCGCGAAGGGAACAGCGCTTCTCCACCTGGCGAACCCTCCACGGCCACCGGTACGTCGGCCGTGATGACGGAGATCTGGTGCAGTAACGGTCACCTTTGGCACTCTGAAGCGGTTCTGGATACCCCGGCGGAGCGCGGCATAAGTATCATTGGTAACCCTTCCCTGCCACACGGCATCCCAGAGCTGGTCGGACAACTCATCGGGGCGGTACTTGGACAGGGTGAGGAGCGTCGAAAAATCATACCGACCCAGGGTACCGGGGAACACATCAATTAACCCGGCATCCTCTCCAGTTGATTCTGCGGTATCTGTTACACCTGTGGCATCTCCCTGTATCAGGTCCAGGTCGGACTCAAAGCAGAAGGCCACGCGGTGATTCTCACTGCCCACCCACCGGAGGTTGCCTTCCTGCATTGCGCTGTCCAGCCAGGAGGCGGAATACGGGTGCAGTCTGGCCGGCAGAATTTCTGATTCCCATAGAGATGCCGGTACCGGCAGGCAGAGCAACTGTTCGATGCACCGGAACAGGCCCTCGATATCATCAGCGGGGTCGGTCACACCCTGGTGGTTCGCCAGGAAGAGAGGTAGCCACTCCACATCCAGCGGTTCGAAGACAGGGACGGCACCTGCCCTCGCCAGCCTGAGCAGGACCTCGAAGTTCTCACTATCGCAGATACACTCTTCGGTGCTTTCCGTCACCAGTGGCCCCATGATTACCTTCTGGGAGTCAATCAGGTCTTCCAGGGCCAGGGACAGGCGTTGCTTCTCGATACCGAGCGTGGCCTGGACGAAGTCGTACGTAATCGGCCCGTAGAACTGGAACCACTCTCCCAGTACGTCGGTGAGGGCTTCGTCAGTGTCTTCTACCAGACCGGCTGTCGTGCCCTCTCCTCCAGCCGGTACAGCATGTGAGCCAGCAAGCGGCCCTGTTGCTACATCCTGTTCTTCGTAGAGGGCGTGGGTGATTCTGGGCAGGGTTTCCAGGGCTGCCACCAGTGCTTCCGAAGCCAACGGCGGGTTGATTCGTACCAGTCTCTCTGTGAGGGATTCCATCAACTCATCGGTATCAGTATCGTGGTCGTCGTGCATTGCCTGCAAAAGGCGCTCCCATTCCGGTACCGGAATCAGCAGCCGTTCCTTGACCCAGTCCACCAGCTCTCGCGGTGTCTCCGGCGAATAGCCCCGGGCGAGCCT
>DAOUVG010000265.1 GCA_030667735.1 Dehalococcoidales bacterium | reverse complement strand
GGTATCGTAAATCGCCAGTCCGGCACTGATTATGCCACCGGGACAGTGGATATAAAGATTGATGTCCTTGTCCGGGTCCTCCCGTTCCAGATAGAGCAGCTGAGCAATAACCACGTTGGCTACCTGGTCGTTTAACGGCATACCTAGCATGACGATACGTTCTCTCAGCAGCAACGAGTATATGGCAAAAGCTCGTTCTCATCTTGTCCCGTTATCAATGACCATAGGGATAATATTCAACGGATAAGAATTCATTTCTCCTCCTTCTGTGACGTCTCGGTCTCCCCCGAATCCCGCGCGATTTCCACCAGTTTCTCCACGGTCTTCCGGGTAAGCAATGTCGTTTGTATTGATTCCCGCATCTGCGGTGTGTTCAACGTCTTGCGCAGTTCTTCTTTCCTGTCCTCAGCAGTGTCCTCGGTCACCCGGGAAATCTCAGCATCAATATCCGCCTCCTCCACCTCGATGTTCTCCTCTTCCGATAGTTTCATAAGGGCAAGCGACTCAGCCACCCTCTTTGTTGCTATCGGGCGCAGTTCCTCGTGCAGTTCCTCTTCCGTTTTCCTGGCACTTATGAGGTACTGCTCAAACGAGAGTCCCTGCATCCGGAGAGTCCTTGCCTGGTCTTCCATCAGCCGGTGAATCTCCGTCTCCACCAGCACGGACGGGAACTCCACCTCACTTATCTCCACCACAGCTTCGATTGCCCGTTGCTCGAAATCCATTCTGGTCCTGTCTTCAGCCCTGTTCTGGAGGTCGCTACGAATCCGGTCACGCAACTCCTCCACACTCCCTATCTCAGCCTCAACCTGTGTGGCAAACTCATCGGTTACTTCCGGAAGTTTCTCCTCATTTATCTCCGGAACACTTACTTTAAAAACAGCTTCTTTACCAGCCAGCTCACTCTGCGCGTAGTCCTCAGGGAATTGGAGGTTGAACTCCTTCTCGTCATCCTTGTTCATCCCCACGAGCTGCTCGGCAAATCCCGGAACCGGAGTCTGTGATTCTGCTATCAGGCGATATCGGGCACCCTTCTGGTTAATGTACGGCTCGCCGTCAATCGTGCTCTCAACGTCCAGATTCAGCAGGTCATCCATCTGCGCGGCACGCTCCACCGGCTCCCAGGTGGCATACTGATGGCGCAGGTCTTCAATCACCCGGTCAACAGTCTCTTCGGTGACTTCCACCGGCTCCTCAGCGACCTGAATCTGCTGATAGTCTCCCAGGTTGACCACCGGCTTCAGCGGCACCACCGCCTGGAACTTCACCGGGTCGGTCTCGATTACTTCAATCTTTGGTTGGGCAATAGCTTCAAGTTGCTGCTCTTCAATAGCCTTCTCGTAAGCCCGGGGTACCAGGTCTTCCAGCATGTCGCTGAGCAGACGTTCCTGGCCGACAAACCGCTCCAGTACCGGACGCGGCGCCTTTCCCTTGCGGAAACCGGGAATATTTACCTGCTTGACCAGCCGACGGTAGACGTTCCCCGAGGCTTCTTCCATCTCAGTAGAATCCATCTCGATGGTCAAATAGGTCTCGCTGTTCTCTGTCTTATCGTTGGTTATTTTCATTGTTCCACCAGGTTGTGATTCATTCCTCACGCAGTCGCAGATGCAGTTCAGCCAGTTGCTCCTCGCTAACCGGTGCAGGAGCATTCAGAGTAAGGTCTGCGGCGTTCTGATTCTTGGGGAATGCAATCACTTCCCGTATTGTCTCCTCTCCAGCAAGTATCATCACAAAGCGGTCAATGCCCGGGGCGATACCACCATGAGGAGGCGCGCCGTACCCGAAGGCCTCAAGCATGTGTCCGAAACGTTCGTCAATCTCATCGTCGGTATAACCCAGCAGCCGGAACACCTTCCGCTGTAGGTCGCTCCGGTGAATCCTGATACTGCCACTGGCAAGCTCCAGTCCATTGCAGACGATATCATAGTGCTTGGAGTGCATCTCACCCGGCGCAGTATCCAGCAGAGGGATATCCTCATCTAATGGAGCGGTAAAGGGGTGGTGCTCCGAGTCCCAGCGTCCTGCAGTCTCATCCCACTTGAATAACGGAAAGTTCTGCACAAAGGCAAACACCAGTGTATCCGGGTCGGCAAGATTAAGTCGACGGCCCACCTCGAGTCGTAAATCACTCAGGACACGACCGACCATCTTTATATCCCCGGCGGCAATCAGTAGAAGGTCTCCCCTGCTCGCGCCCAGTTTCCGCGCTATTTCCTTTACCTGGTCCAGGGTAAGAAATCTGGCAGCGACCGATTTCACCATATCCATAGTGAGCGATTCAAGGTCACCCGACTCGTTGCCGAGGGATATAGTCAACAACCCTCGTGCTCCGGAATTCTTTGCCAGCTTGTTTAATTCTTCAAGCTGGTTTCGACTGTACCCGCCACATCCGGGAGCGCGGATACCTTTTACTCTACCGCCTCCGGCAACAGCATCGCGGAATACGCCAAACTCCGAGTCGGCTACTATATCAGACAGGTCACCAAGTTCCAGACCGAAGCGCAGGTCAGGTTTGTCACTACCATAGCGTTCCATGGCGTCTTCATAAGCCAGGCGAGGCCACGGTTTGATAATCTTCTTCTCGGGAGTCACCGTTTCTACCAGTGACGTAAATAATTCTTCCATCAGTTGGAGAATGTCTTCCTCTTCTACGAAGCTCATTTCCAGGTCGAGCTGGGTATGTTCCGGCTGGCGGTCAGCACGGCTGTCTTCATCCCGAAAGCATTTGGCTATCTGGAAGTATTTTTCTACTCCGGCTACCATCAGCAACTGCTTGAGCTGCTGAGGTGATTGAGGCAGGGCGTAAAACTGACCGGGATAGATTCGACTCGGCACCAGATAATCACGCGCCCCTTCCGGAGTGCTCTTGATAAGGATAGGAGTTTCAACATCGATGAAGTCCCTATCATTCAAGTATTCCCTTATCCCATGAACCACCTGATGTCTGATTCTAAGATTGTTCAACATACGAGGGCGGCGCAGGTCGAGGTAACGGTAACGGAGCCGAAGCTGCTCATCAACATCACCGTTCTTGTTTATGTCAAATACCGGAGTTATCGCTTCGTTG
>DAOUVG010000172.1 GCA_030667735.1 Dehalococcoidales bacterium | reverse complement strand
CAGGAAACTAACAGCGCAGGATGAGGAATGCACTCCTGACGTTATCCGAATCGCCCCGGTCTGGCCGGTGGCTGGAAGCAGCGGTGTGGTGATAACGGATGAGGGTGTGGTTGTGGTGGATACCGGGATACCTGCCGGTGGCCCTGACAGGGTGAGGAGAATAAGGGAAAGGACCGATATTCCTTTCCATACCATTATCTATACGCATGGTCACGGAGACCATGCCGGTGGAGCAGGGGCCTTCCTTGAAGACGCCGAGAAAAGGGGACACCCTAAGCCGAGAATCATCGCTCATGAGATGGTGCCGAAGAGGTTTGACAAGTACCAGATGCTGCAGGGTCGGCGCCAGTACATCGGCTCGCTGCAGTTCCCCGGGCGCCAGCGTCCTGCTGCTCCAGCTGGCGGCCAGGCGGGCCAACCTCCCCGTTATTACTACCCGGACATCACGTACTCTGACCGCATGGACTTCCAGCTTGGCGGTCTCACCTTCGAGTTGTACCATGCCATGGCAGAGACGGACGACGCTACCTGGGTGTGGATACCCGAGAGGAAGGTGGCGATAGTCGGTGACCTGCTAATCGGCGGCTGCCCCAATACCGGAAATCCGCTGAAGGAGCAGCGCTATACGCTGGAATGGGCTGAAACCATGGAACTCATTGCCAGCAAGAACCCTGATTTCATCATTGCCGGTGCCGGACCGGTGGTCCGTGGCAGTCTTGTTCAAGAGGTGTGTCTGGATACCGCCAAGTTCCTGCGCTATATTCAGGACGAAGTTGTCCGGCTGCTCAATGAAGGTTGTTGGATTGAGGAAATACTGGAGAGGGTGAAGGTGCCGGAGGAGCTGATGAACAAACCCTGGCTCGCTCCAACCTATGGCCACCCTGTCTTCGTGATACACGATGTGTACCGGCGGTATACCGGCTGGTATGACGGTAACCCCAGCGAGCTGTTTCCCTCGAAAGATTCTGAGATAGCCGCCGAAGTGGTCAGGATGATTGGCATCGAGGAACTGACGGCACAGGCCAGGCAACTCAAACAGGAAGGGAATCCGCAGCTTGGTCTGCACATCATCGATTTCGTCATCAGGGGAACCGAGGATATCGCAAAACGCAAGGAAGCCATGCTTCTCAAGGCCGAACTGCTCGATGACAAGGCAAGAGTTGAGCCGAGCATGATTGCCCGGCATATCCTGCAGAGCGGAGCTACCATAACCAGAGAACAGGGCGAGTCCCTCTAGTCGACCGGGTAACAAGCTGGTCGGGGTATTAGATACGCACATTTACGGAGAAGGAGATAGCAATGGCAAGTAGACCGAATATCATACTAATCTTCCCGGACCAGCATCGTGGCGACGTCATGGGTTGCGCCGGGAATCATGCTGCACAAACACCAAATCTGGACCGCCTGGCATCAGAAGGCGTCCGATTCCCGAGGTGTTGCACCAACTCGCCCCTTTGCATGCCGGCCCGGGCCTCGCTGATGACTGGCCAGTATGTTAACCAGCACGGTATATGGCACAACTGGAATGCCGCTGACCGGCACGGTCCCAGCCACGTCAGGAACATGCGTGATTCCGGCTATCATACCGCCGTAATTGGTAAGACGCATCTATACGTCCATGGTGGCGTTAAGGACACCAGGGACCACGTTCAGGAACTGTACGATTGGGGATACGTTGACACCCACGAACTCACCGGGCCGTGGGCCTCACGGGGAATTGACTCACCCTATACCGATTATCTGGCGGAGAAGGGTTTACTCGATGCGCACCGGGACTACATCAGGGACTATCTCCGGGGCATGTGGAGCGGCGAAGTCCGCCCCTGGGAGGAGCCACCCCCGCCTCTTTCACCGGAGGACCACCTCGATACTTACACCGGCCGGACGTCCGCCGATTGGGTAAGAAACTATAATAGCGATAAGCCATTCTACCTCCAGGTCTGCTTCCCGGGTCCGCACGACCCCTTTGATTCGCCGGCGGAGTACCGTGCCATGTATCGGCCTGAGGATATTCCCGTGGGGGTTATGGACAAGCCAACCTGGCCGGTGTCAGCCCAGCTTGATACCGTGCTGAAGTGGAGTGCCCTCGACGGCATGACGGAAGCCCAGAAGCAACTGATGGGCACGTTCTACTACGCAAAAGTAACCCTCATCGACCACGCCATCGGTCTCATCATGAAGGCCCTTGAAGAGAGGGGTATGCTGGACAACACCTGGATAATTTATACCTCGGACCACGGTGAGATGCTGGGTGACCATTTCATGAGCCACAAGATAGTATTCTACGAAAGTGCACTGAAGATACCGTGCATCATCAGACCTCCGGAAGGAGTCAAGGGCTTTGAATCGAAGGCCCTCACCGACCAGCTTGACGTTGCTGCCACGATACTTGATATCGGAGGCGCTGAGCCGTTCGAGCAAAGCGACGGCCGTTCCCTCGTGCAGAATGTCAAGGCTACTCCCGATACACCGGATGCCCACAAGGGCAAGGAGGCAGTCTTCAGCGAAGTGAACCTCTATTCGATGGTGCTGACCGACCGGTACAAGATGACGGTGAACTCCCTGACACGGGAACCGCTGGAACTGTACGACATGGCGGATGACCCGAATGAGTTGAATAACCTGGTGAGAGACCCTTCCTTCAAGAAAGTACGTGATGAATTGACCGAGCGTCATATCAGCTACCTTCTTGGCCATCTGGATGAAGCCAGACTGAAGGTGTTCCAGGATATAGATACCGAAAGGCAGTCTCAGGGAGGGCGAAGGTTATAGGAACCTTGCTGAAAAGTGTCCTTCAGTAGACTACGTATTCGACATGAAACAACACACGAGCCTTGTAGGAAGGCGGCAATTCCTGAAAGGCGCCGTGATGCTCGACGGGCTGACGCTGGCCTCCTCATTCCTGCCGTCCTGCTTTCGGGGGAGTGAGCCGGCACGGCCAACCGAGCATACTGATACAGATGAATTCGGCGGAGGTGAAACAATAATGGCCAGAAGACCTAACATTTTACTGATATTTTCAGACCAGCATCGCGGTGACGTCATGGGTTGCGCCGGGAATCCGGCCGCACAGACCCCCAATCTTGACCGGCTGTCATCAGAAGGCGTCCGATTCTCGCAGTGTTGTACCAACTCGCCCCTCTGCATGCCGGCGCGGGCATCTCTCATCAGCGGCCAGTATGTCAATCAGCACGGCGTCTGGACCAACAAGGTGGTTGCCGACCGTCACGGCCCGAGCCACGTCAGGAATATACGTGATGCCGGTTACCGCACCGCCGTCATCGGGAAAACGCACCTGTACGTTCATGCCGGTGCCGGAGACACCAGAGAGCATGTTCATGAGCTGGAAGACTGGGGCTACCAGGATATCCACGAGCTTACCGGGCCGAGAGCTTCCGCTAATTTAGGCTCTGCTTACACTGATTACCTGGCGGAGAAGGGATTGCTGGAGACACACCGTCAGTATATGAGTGAGTACAACAAGGCAATGAGGGATGGCAGCTTGAAACCCTGGGATGAACTACCCTGCCCCCTTCCGGCTGAAGACCACCTGGACAGCTATACCGCTCGGACGTCCGCCGATTGGGTAAGAAACTATAATAGCGATAAGCCATTCTACCTGCAGGTCTGCTTCCCTGGACCCCATGACCCCTTTGATTCGCCGGCGGAGTACCGTGCCATGTATCGGCCTGAGGATATGCCCGTAGACATGATGGAATGGCCGTCGAAACCCATTCCTCCCTATGTCGATTACGTGCTCAAGTGGAGTGCCATTGATGGCATGACCAGGGAGCAGAAACAGGTGATGATGACTCACTACTATGGCAAGGTGACACTCATCGATGATGGTATCGGTCTCATCATGAAGGCCCTTGAAGAGAGGGGTATGCTGGACAACACCTGGATAATCTACACCTCGGACCACGGTGAGATGCTGGGTGACCATTTCATGAGCCACAAGATAGTATTCTACGAAAGTGCACTGAAGATACCGTGCATTATCAGACCTCCGGAAGGAGTCAAGGGCTTTGAATCGAAGGCCCTCACCGACCAGCTTGACGTTGCTACCACAATACTCGATATCGGAGGCGCTGAGCCGCTCGAGCAAAGCGACGGTCGTTCCCTCGTGCAGAATGTCAAGGCCGCCCCCGACACACCGGATGTCCACAAAGGCAAGGAAGCAGTCTTCAGTGAAGTGTACGGCTATTCAATGGTGCTTACAGAGCGCTACAAGATGGCCATTAACAGCAGTACGCACCAGCCGGTCGAGCTATACGACATGACCGACGACCCTGACGAACTTCGAAACCTTGTAGAGGAGCCTTCACTGGAGAAGATACGTCAGGAGTTGCAGGAGCAATATCTG
>DAOUVG010000163.1 GCA_030667735.1 Dehalococcoidales bacterium | reverse complement strand
GTACCTGACTCGTAAGTCGGCACGAATGGCCAGAGTAGCCATCGATAATACCTCTCGGGTAGCCTGTTGCCTGCCTTTCATGACTTCCCGTGTCCGTTCCTGTCATCATGGTGATTGCCCTGGCTGTCAGCGTTTGTCTTTTCCGGTGAGACACGCCTGATTCCTGCGGCAATCAATCTCCTCGTATCGTTACCGTTCTATTCTGGTGCCTGCAAGGTACTACTGTAAGACACGATTGGTTCATTCTGATGACCCCGTTGGTCTACTTTTCTCAAGGCTGGGCGCCCTGTTTCTATATCAGGTGGGGTAACAGGTAGGGGCCAGGCGCTGTCCACTCTGGTATTACAGCAGAGAAGCCGGTGTGAAGCGACCGTGATATGGGGTCAGTGATGCAGCCGCGGGTTGCACCCCGGCGACCCCCTTAACGTGAAAGAATTTTGTCCATTTGGTTCAGGTTTATCGTCTTTTCAGACCTTACAGGCCAGTTGGGCGTATGAGATAGTGGTGGTGCAAAATCATCACAGTATGATGCATGGCGAGGGTGAAAGCGATGGGAATTGCAGGTGTTCGTGCTAAGGACGAGAGTGAGTGTCTCCGTGAGAATCCTGCGGACCGGACGATAACGGTAATGCTCTGTGAGCGGAAGCCGGTAACCATCCGGGAGGTTGCCGCCAGGCTGGGAGACAACCATGCCGAGCGGACATCGGCCGTCCTGGAAAGACTTACCGCAAACGGCACCCTGGCCAGATTCCGGGCCGGTCTCAGTGATTACTACGCGACCCCGAAGGAAGCCCTGACCGGGCATGGCCCTGGTTCGAGGACTGTAATAACAGATTCGCTGAAGAACCTGCTGCTGGGGTGTCGGTACCGGTGGGTAAGGCACCAGCGGTAGAGTCCGGGAGTGACCGCCCACTAGAAGAGCGGCGCGCCCGAGTAACTCAAGGGGGGTAAGGACATGGTAGTGTGGAAGCTCAAGGGCTGTTCCCGGTGTGGGGGCGATGTGTTTATTGACCGGGAGTTTGATATCTGGTACGCGCAGTGCCTCCAGTGCTCTCACCGGCGTGAGGTAGATGCTGTCGCTGAGCCCAGGAAGCAGCCGGTTACCGCCGGAGCAGAACGGTCCAACACCGGTCGGTAATGTAACGCACCTGGCTGGCACATAGAGACCATATCGTGGGCAAGGCACTCGCCTGCTCACTGTACCGATGGAAATACCCGCACTCCTGAACTATGGAGTGCGGGTTTTCTTGTTTTACCAGGGCAGACGTCTTCAGTTACGTACCCGCCCGCGGTCATTCGGGGACCATTAGCGTGCAGAGACGCCAGATGTGTCTCCTTGTAATCCGCTTTGTGCTACAATATAGGCAGGTGCCTGACGAAAGTGAGGCACGTTTCTATGCCAGGGATTTTTCGGATGTGAGGGAGGAGATGGTAGAAGCGACAAGCAAAGCGCAGAGTACTGCCAGGGCGATACTGGACAACGTGCAGCAGGTCATCATCGGCAAAGAGGATGCGGTGGAGCTTGCCGTGATTGCCCTCATCAGTAATGGACACCTGCTCATTGAGGACGCACCGGGTGTTGGTAAGACAATGCTGGCCCGCAGCCTGGCGAGGTCTCTGGACTGTTCATTCAAACGCATTCAGTTCACCCCGGATATGCTTCCCGGGGATATCACCGGAGTTACCGTGTACAGCCAGAAAACGGGGGACTTCGAGTTCCGTGCCGGGCCGATAATGGCGCAGATGGTGCTGGCCGACGAGATTAACCGGGCAACGCCCAAGGTGCAGTCGGCCCTGCTGGAATGCATGGACGAGGGGCAGATTACGGTCGATGGTGTCACCCACAATATGCCAACTCCCTTCCATGTCCTGGCGACACAGAACCCCATTGAGTACGAGGGCACGTTTCCTCTCCCGGAGACACAGCTGGACCGGTTCTTGCTGCGGATAAGCCTCGGGTACCCGTCACAGGATGACGAGATTACCATCGTGGAGAAGCAGCAGTATGCTCATCCCATTGAGAAGATAGCCCCGGTGGCCACTGGTGCCGACCTTCTGGAGCTCCAGACCGCGGTGAAAGATATCTATGTGGATGACACTCTTAAGAAGTACATCACATCTCTGGTGGCGGCCACGCGTGACCACCCCACGATATACCTCGGGGCTTCACCGCGAGGGTCGCTTGCCCTGTTCCGCACTGCCCAGGCTCGTGCCCTGATACAGGGGCGGGACTATGTTCTGCCCGACGATGTCAAAGCCCTGGCAGAGTCTGTTCTGGCCCACCGGTTGATAATACGGCTGACCGATGTCTCCCAGGACAAGAGCGGCAGGGCCAGTATCGCGGAAATACTGGAGACTATTCCCGTACCCGGCACGGTGCTCAGACCGTAGTGTCGGGAATGCGCCGCAGGATTCTACTTCAGGGTAATCTCTTCGCAGTAACGAGATGAAGGTACGAACGATTGTCTACATAGTCCCGGTAGTCCTCCTTGCACTGGCACTGGTGGGAGGCTCCACGTTGTTCCTGCGCCTCTTCTTCCTTTCCGTGCTGGTACCGGTGGTGAGCTACATCTGGTCGGTACTGGGCATACATGGTATCAGCGCCGAGACCGAGTCTCCACCGGAGCACAGCCAGGTGGGGGAGAAGTTCCAGCAGCGGATTACGGTAACCAATGATAGCCGGATACCCAAGCTCTGGCTCAGGGTGGAGGAGAGCACCGATTTGCCCGGGCGCCGTGAGCCTGCTGTCCTCCACCTGCCACGGTGGAGTTCCCATGAGTGGCAGTCCACGTTTACCTGCCATCGGCGGGGAAGATACTACCTGGGTGCCGTCACCGTAACGGCAGCAGACCCCTTCGGCCTTTTCTCGCGGCAGCGCACCGTGGGAGAACCGCACAGTATCCTCATCTACCCGGCGACGTTTGACCTGCCCCTGTTCAAGGCGTCTTCCTTCAATGAATTCGGCTACGGCTCCGGTTACCAGGCCATCAGCCAGATAAGCCCGAACGCATCCAGTGTGCGCGAATTCAGCAGTGGTGACAGCCTCAATCACATACATTGGCCGGGTACAGCTCATACCGGTAAGCTCCTGGTCAAGGTGTTTGATGCCGACCGCTCTTATGACAGTTCGAAGACGGTGTGGGTTGTCCTGGATATGCAGGAGACTTCACACTTCGGTCATGGCGAGGAGACCACCGAGGAGTACGGTGTGACCATCGCGGCATCACTGGCCAGAAAGCACCTGCAGAGCGGGATGAGGGTCGGGCTGGCGGCTTCAGGTGAGCAGACTTATCTGATTCCGCCGGAGAGGGGCGATGACCATCTATGGCGCATGATGGAAGCCCTTGCTCTGATGAGAGCCACCGGCGAGGTATCCGTGGGCCAGGTCATCTCCGACCACATGGAGTATCTCAGGGGCAACTCTACTGTTATTATTGTCACGCCGGCGATTACCGGTAGTCTGGCGGATGCTGTCCGACAACTGAAAAACCGTGTGGATTCGATTGTGGTGGTGCTGCTTGACCCTGCCAGCTTTGGCGGGGAGACCAGCATGGCCAATGCGGCGCGTAACCTCAGTTCAACCGGGGTCCAGGTCTATATCGTCAGGCAGGGAGACGAGCTTGCCCGGGCACTGGATAACCGGGCCTCGTTACTGCATGCGAGATTCATGTGAGGTCCGGGGGGAGAGGTATGGAGGAAAAGGCATCTGACGGGCGTGGCGGCAGGATACGGGGATACCTGTCTCGCACGGTAATCGGCCGCAGACTGCCGTCGCTGCTGTGGTCGGTAATCCGTACCGGAGCCGGCAGCCCGCGGGAATGGGGCAGCGTCCTGCTGGTTTTTCTTACCCTGGCAGTTGCTACGTGGTCGATTGAGCAGGCCCACTGGATAAGACCCCAGCCATCTCTGATAACGACCCTTCTCCTTGCCGTGCTGGCCGGTCTTCTGCTGGCCAGGAGCCGGATGTCCGCCAGAATTGCGTACCCCCTCATGGTTGTTCTCGGACTGGGGGTGACCGTTTGGCAGGCGGTTGGCCTGATGCCTTTTTCGGAGACAGAGTCGGCGTTACGCGCCTGGTGGGTGGCGGTCAGCGGGGCAAGGCCCAGCGAGGGGACGACCTACTTTGCCATGTTCCTCAGCCTGGTGATATGGGTTATCGGATTTATTTCCACCTGGTATATCCTGCGCCGGCAGAACGTATGGGTGGCCGTCGGTCTCGGTACACTCGCTGTCATGATTAACCTCAGCAACCTTCCACGGGAGGACTACGTCTTCCTGCCTGTCTACATGCTGGTGGCGATGCTGCTCATCGGGCAGGTGAATCTGGCCAGGCAGGGCGTATGGTTCGGCCAGCGGACCAGCAGCTTTCCGTACCGGGGAGTGGTCTACCTGGTGGGGGCGGTAGTCTGCATCAGCATGTTAACCGTGGCTGCGGCCTGGTTTGTACCCCAGCCCCCGATAGACCAGATGGGCCTGGGTTCGGTCGGCGGCTACCTGACCGAGGAGGGTGCACGGGGGCAGTGGT
>DAOUVG010000264.1 GCA_030667735.1 Dehalococcoidales bacterium | reverse complement strand
TGGACGACCCACGTTTCGCCAGCCGCGCGGAACGGGCAAAGAACGCCTCCGTGGTGGAAGAGGAGCTGACCCGGTGGTTCGCTACCCGGACTACAGAGGAGGCGACAGACACCATGTCTAAAGCCAGCATTCCCTGCGCCCCGGTGAACGACATACCGCAGGCAGCAAAGAGTGCCCAGCTCTGGGAGCGGGAGTTGCTCGTGGAGGTCCCCGATGCAGTCGCCGGTACGGCACATGCCAGCGGGAAGCTCATCAAGCTCAGCCGCAGTGAGACAATAGTGGGTGCGACACCCACCGTCGGCCAGCATACCGAAGAAATCCTGCGTGACCTGCTTAATTTTACGCCGGAGCAGATACAGCAGATGCGTGATGAGCAGGTGGTAAGATGACGGCTCAGGTATAAAAACTTGACATTTTCACGTTTACCCTTTTATAATCAGATAGTACTTGGTTCCTGTTTCTCTGTTCCCACGATTTCACCATACACACGGTCACTCCATAACCTGGTAGTTTGATTCCCCTTATGTCGAAGTACATCTTTGTAACCGGTGGCGTAGTTAGTTCCGTTGGCAAGGGAATAACTGTCGCTTCGATTGGGACCCTCCTGAAAAGCCGTCAGATTACCGTGTCTATCCAGAAGCTGGACCCGTATCTCAATGTTGACCCGGGAACGATGTCACCCTATCAGCATGGTGAGGTCTTCGTTACCCAGGATGGTGCCGAGACCGACCTTGACCTCGGTAACTACGAACGTTTCACTGATACCAACCTCACTGCGGACTCCAACGTCACCTCGGGCCAGATATACAGTGAAGTAATCGCCAAGGAGAGGCGTGGTGACTTCCTTGGGGGCACGATACAGGTGATACCTCACGTTACCGGTGCTATCAAGGAACAGTTCCGGCGGCTGGCGGAGCAGTCCCGGGCGGACGTGGTCATCATCGAGGTGGGCGGTACCGTGGGCGACATCGAGGGGCAGCCCTTCTTCGAGGCGATACGGCAGATGAGAAATGATGTCGGGCGTGATAATGTACTCTATGTCCACGTCACCCTGCTGCCATACCTGAATTCTACCCAGGAATTGAAGACGAAGCCTACCCAGCACAGCGTCAATGAGCTGCGCCGCATCGGTATCCAGCCGGACATCATAGTCTGCCGCAGTGACCTTCCCATACCCGATGGAATCAGGGACAAGATATCACTGTTCTGTGACGTCGAGAGGGAAGCGGTAATACCCCTGCCAACCGTCCCTACTATCTACGAGGTACCGCTGCTCCTTGAGGAGGAAGGCCTGGGCCAACTGGTTATCGACAAGCTCGGACTTGACGCCAGGAAAGCCGACCTGAGCGTGTGGGAAGACCTGGTCAAGCGCCTCAAGGAACCGCATGAACCGGTCAACATAGTCCTGGTAGGGAAATATGTGGAGTTGAAGGACGCCTACTTCTCGGTGCGTGAGGCGCTGCATCATGCCGCCCTTTACCACGATAGAGACCTTAATCTCTCCTGGGTACAGTCGGAAAACCTGGAGGATAGTGATATCCAGGCGGCACTACGCTCGGCTCAGGGAATTATCGTCCCCGGCGGTTTCGGTGTCAGAGGGATAGAAGGCATGGTCAAGGCGGCTAACTATGCACGGACGAATAACATCCCGTACCTCGGGCTGTGCCTCGGTCTGCAGGTGATGGTAATAGAGTTCGCCCGCTATGCCCTGGGGTCGGACAAACCGAACTCAGCCGAGTTTGATGAAACCACGCCGTATCCGGTCATTGACCTGATGCCGGAACAACAGGATATGCAGAACATGGGTGGTACCATGCGCCTGGGCAACTACCCGTGCCGCTTGCTTGACCACAGTCGCGCTGCCGCCGCCTACGGCGAACGTCTGATTCAGGAACGCCACCGGCACCGCTACGAGTTCAATAATGATTTCCGCACCCAACTGGAAGAGAAGGGTATGATTCTGAGCGGGCTATCGCCCGATAACAGGCTTGTGGAGATATGCGAGCTGGCTGACCACCCGTGGATGCTTAGCTGCCAGTTCCACCCGGAGTTCGGCTCTCGTCCGAACCGTCCTCACCCACTGTTCCGTGATTTCATCGATGCTTCCAAGGGCGTACTCCGAGAAGGGGACCAGCCATCGCTGCCCCTTTCCTAGTTACCTACAAGATAATAGTCCCGGGTAAGCCTTCGAGCCTTCGCTTCACCCGACCAGCAGTTACCTGAGGAAGCGTGTATCGTTGCCGGGACTGATAGAAACAGACATTATAATCACTGAGGTGGAAACTTAGATGCTTATCTTCCTGGACACAGCCAATATCGATGAAATAAGGGAAGCAGCCAGTCTGGGCGTAATCAGTGGTGTGACTACCAACCCCAGCCTGGTATCGAAGGAGGCTACCGCGGACTATGAAACGGTGGTAAAGGCCATCTGCTCCATCGTCAGCGGGTCAGTTTCCGCCGAAGTACTTGCCGAAGATGCGGAATCCATGGTTGAAGAGGCCCGGGTCAAGGCATCCTGGGCACCAAACGTGACCGTCAAGATTCCCATCACTGCCGACGGACTGAAGGCAACGTCCACGCTGAGCAAGGAGAACATCAAGATAAACATGACCCTGTGCTTCTCGGTGAACCAGGCACTGCTCGCAGCCCGTGCCGGAGCTGCTTATGTCAGCCCGTTCGTCGGTCGACTTGATGACATCGGACACGACGGCATGGAATTGGTATCCGATATTGTTGAGATGTACGGGTACTACGAATTGCCCACCAAGGTTATTGCCGCCAGTATTCGTCATACGCTGCACTGCGTGACGGCGGCCAGGGCAGGGGCAGACATCGCCACCGTACCGTACAAGGTGCTGATGCAGATGATAAATCACCCGCTTACCGATACAGGAATCGCTCGTTTCCTTGAAGACTGGCGACGCGTTTCACAGTAATGACACGGAATTGGCAGCCTGGCTTCAGAAACCCGGCCGGAAAGGGCGGACCAGACGGAATGGTTTCCCCCAGGCATGAGGAAAGTAGCTGCTACAAACACAAGGGAGTCAACTAACATGGACATCAGTCAACTG
>DAOUVG010000134.1 GCA_030667735.1 Dehalococcoidales bacterium | reverse complement strand
CTGGAACAGGGATTTCAAGGGGGTGTCCCCCTTGATTCGTCTCTACCTCAACAGAGGCTTCTCATTGGTGGAGGCCCTATCCCGTGTGGCCCAGACGGACCACCTGCCCCTTCCCCAGGTGGGGAAGGGGGAATAGTTACTAAAAAGGGGCTTCGCCTCTCTACGACTGTCTATTTGAACTTATACCAAAGAATCACTACTAACCGAAGTAATTAATACTTCTGCATTCGTGTAGCGATTTCATTTTTTCCGGCATCTTCTTGTTTTGGGAGCATTTCGACAAATACCAAACTCGTAAAATCACGAATTTGCTTTCCCCTTTTAGCTAGTAAGTCGAAAGATAATTTCTCCTTGCCCTCGTGGAACGCATCATTCCTCGCAATATACCAATCATCAATGGCTTTATCTAAGAAATCCCAAGCCTCCCCGGTATAACCTTTGTCCCAAATGAAACGCTTGACACGTTTATCTTTTTTCTTTATCCCCAATCCGTTATTATCATTATGAGCCTTAGCTAACGTCTCTAGACTAACCCAATATAGTCCCATTTCGAGAATTGAAGGAGCGGTAAAGCAGCTTTTCTGAGCTTGCGTAAACCAATATACACTTGGGATAAAACCGCTTTCTTCCAACCAACTCGGATTATTGTCAATATATGTAAGTGCTTGAGAAATGAATCCTCCCAAGTTATCAATCGGAACAATATCCCAACTACCCTCAAGTTCTTCAGCAATCAAACCCCAATTAATGCCGTGAGTCTGTCCAAGATTATTCTCAATCATTACAGGATAGTATCTCCCACGAGCGAGTGACAAGAGAGTCAGTATATCAGCAATATTCGAGGCTCTTGCCCATAGAATTGATGGTTTCACTCTTGTGGGTTGTCTCGTCTCGGCAATCACCGAGAGTTTCGCCAGTGCTTTTAACAATAGCTTATCATGCGTTGGCATAGAATCAGCTCTATATCCGTAGCTCTTGCTTAGAACAAAATATGAACCTTGCGACAGTTCCCATTCTTCAAATCTACCACTTTCCCTCTGAACAGTTTCCAACATAGAGAAGTGAATACCACTAATATAGTAACGAATAAAATCCTCACTCATATCATTTGTGTCCCGTGGACTTCCCCTTAAATCCTCGCCCTCTTTTCATGCCAGTCCGTCGCCTGCTGAAACGCATGGGCAATTCTGAGGATGGTCTCCTCGGCAAATGGTTTGGCGATTATCTGCATACCTATCGGCAGACCGTCGGCGAAGCCGGCCGGTATCGAGATTGCGGGCAGGCCGGCAATATTAATCGGCAGGGTACAGACATCCGAGAGGTACATCTGCACCGGGTCGTCCAGCTTCTCTCCCATAGTGAACGGCACCGTGGGCGAGGTGGGAGTAACCAGGACATCGAATTTCTCGAAGGCTTCGTCGAACTCCCGCCGTATCAGGGTACGCACCTTCTGTGCTTTCAGGTAGTAGGCGTCATAGTAGCCGGCGGACAGGGCGTAGGTACCGAGCATGATGCGCCGCTTGACCTCGGCCCCGAAGCCGAACTGCCGCGTCTTCTCCATCGTATCCCACATACTTTCCCCGTCCTTATAGCGAAAGCCGTACGTGGTGCCATCGTAGCGGGCCAGGTTCGCCGAGGCCTCGGAGGGGGCAATAACATAGTATACCGCCAGGGCATGACGGGTGTGCGGCAGGGAGACCTCCCAATCGATGCTGGCCCCCAGTTTCTCAAGCTGGCCGATTGCCGCCCTTATCGTGTCCTCGACCTCCGGCTGCATCCCCTCGACGAAATACTCCTTCGGAATGCCAATTTTCAGTCCCTTCACGTCCCCGTTGAGGCACTGTGTATAGTCGGGAACAGGTATAGGAGCGGACGTGGAATCCCGGTTATCGTGGCCGGCGATGGCGTTCATCACCAGGGCGCAGTCGGTAACATCCTGCGTCAGCGGGCCAATCTGGTCCAGCGAACTGGCAAACGCGACCAGGCCGTAGCGGCTCACCCGGCCGTAGGTGGGCTTCAACCCGGTGACGCTGCAGAAACCGGCCGGCTGGCGAATACTGCCCCCGGTATCCGAGCCAAGCGCAAAGATGGCTTCACCGGCAGCCACGGCAGCGGCAGAGCCCCCACTGCTTCCCCCCGGTACTCGGGACAGGTCCCAGGGGTTATGAGTAGGGGAAA
Source organism: Dehalococcoidales bacterium (assembly GCA_030667735.1). Classification (GTDB taxonomy): domain Bacteria; phylum Chloroflexota; class Dehalococcoidia; order Dehalococcoidales; family Fen-1064; genus DUES01. Next base: position 2,840 of record DAOUVG010000134.1, on the reverse strand, counting down.
AGGCAGAATGCTCCGTTGACGAGCCCATGGCGAACTCGTCCATATTGGCCTTGCCGATGATTACCGCCCCCGCCTCTTCGAGTTTGTCAACTACGGTCGCGTTATATGGTGGAACGAAACTTTCAAGCATTTTCGAGGAGCAGGTGGTAAGGACTCCTCTGGTGCACATATTGTCCTTGACCAGCATCGGCACACCGGTGAGTGGACCGGCATCACCGGCAGCAATGCGCTTATCGGCCTCCGCCGCCTGCCGGAGGGCAAGCTCCTCGGTGACAGTCACCACGGCACCGACCCTCTCGTCAAGATAGCGTATACGGTCAAGACAAGCCCTGGTCAGCTCTACTGAGGAGAACCTTCTTTCCTCAAGCAGACGGTGCGCTTCGTGAATCGTTAGCTGGTCATGGTCGGTAGTCAACTTCAGCCCCCTCCTCGTTAGTTTCTCTCCAGCCTTCCCACCCTTCCCGGAACAGGAATACAGTAATGACAATGCCCACTATAGGGTCCGCCTGCCAGAAGCCGAACAGGTAGTTGGCCCCCAGGCCAAACAATAGCGCTACTGATAGAAAAGCGCAGGCCAGTGTCTCCTTTGAGTCGGCAACCAAGGCTCGACTACCAATCTGCTTGCCAGTACGGTATTTCTGCCAGCCCAGTAGAGGCATTGTAACCAGGGATACCAGGGCAACTACTATCCCGCCGAGGGAGGCTTCCGGGACCTCTGCGAGCACCAGCTTCTGTACTGATTCAAATAACACATAGCCACCGAGTATAAAGAACGTAATCGCGATGAAGCGGGTAGCCCTTTGCTCCAGCCTTTCTTCCGCTTCGGCGGATATCTTCCCGTGCTGTCTCAACCGCCAGATTATCACCAACCCTGACAGCGACTCCACGATGCTATCAAGTCCGAATCCCACCAGGGCGATGCTGCCGGCAATCACACCGAGCACAATCGAGACAGCCGCCTCGGCAACGTTGTAACCGACGGTAAGGTACTCGAGAAAGAGACCTTTCCGGTACAATCGGTCAACAGCCATTACTCGAGGACGGCCCGGACCCTGAAGAAGCCGTCTTCCTTCTGGGGCGCGTTGGCCAATATCTCCTCCTGCGTGAAGGAGGCGCACTCCTCGTCCTTCCTGAGCACGTTGCTCAGGTGGATGGACTGTGCCGTCGGTGGCACATCGTCCGTGTCTACTGTCTGCAGTACCTCGAAGTTCTCCAGGATGTTGGATAGCTGCTCCCTGACCGTCTCGACCTCCTCGTCGCTCAGTCCCAGACGCGCCAACCTGGCAATATGCAGTACTTCTTCGCGGGAAAGCTTCATTGCCTACCTCGTATTTCTATGCTTTATAATTACGCTTGACCAGTAAGCGCTGGTCTAGCAGGGTGCTGAAAAAGGGGAGTCCAGAGGGCACTGCCTCTTCTGAGAGGCGCCCCCTTATGGCAGGGGTCTGGGGGTGTCCCCCAGATACAATATTTTCCCCCTTCCTGGCTAGGAAGGGGGTTAGGGGGATGGTCGAAAGGGTTTTTCATCACCCTGCTAGTATAGCACCTGGATTTTGCCGCCTGCAATACAGACTCACTTCCGACATAGCACTCCACACCCTGCTATAATGGAGTTTGGAGACGACAGGAGAAAGGCCGGAGACTTATCATTTTTGTCATCCCGTAGAAGAGGGATAATGGATAGCGCAGTAAGAAGTCTCCTTATCTGGAGGATTTTCACCGGCCTGCTGGAGCAGGCGGGTCTGGTCGCCGTTGTTCTCTGGGGGCTTCCGCAGATAAACGTCCATCTTCCGGTATGGACACTGGTACCGACATCGATTACCCTGACTATCTGGAACGTGTACACCTACCGTCAGGCAAGCCAGGCCCTGAGTGTGAAGCCCGTAGTCGGTCTGGCGGATATGATTGGCCTACAGGGCAAAGTGGTAGGTCCGTTGAATCCTTCCGGGCAGGTGAAGATACGGGGTGAACTCTGGGCCGCGGAGACGGAGAGTGGTGAGATTAGGCCCGGCAAGAAGGTGACCGTCATCGGGCAGAAAGGACTGAGGTTGACCGTGCGTGATACCGACCAGGACGAATCGACCGGCGTAGAATAGAACACAGGTTGGCGGACTCCTGAGCGTTGACAGCCTTCGGGCATGAACGTAGAATAACATCAACCGCACCACCGTAATAATACCAGCCAGCAAGAGATAGGAGGATTTCATGAATGCCAGGGAGATAATCATTGCTTCCCTGAACCAGAGCCGGGGCTACCTTGACCGGTCACTGGAGGGATTGACTCAGGAGGATGCCGCCTGGCGGCCGACCGATGAGTGCAACTCTATCGCTTTCATCCTGTGGCACTTCGCCCAGGTGGAAGACTTCTTCGTTAACCGGGTCATCCGGCAAAAGCCCAGGCTTTACGACGAAGGCTGGGCCGGCAAGCTGGGCACCCCTGCCGACGAGTCCGGCTACGGTTATACTGTAGAGCAGTTGCGGGCGTGGCCGGCACCCGAACTGGAAGTACTCCGTGCCTATGCTGACACCGTGCGCAAGAATACCCTGGAATTCCTCGAACAACTCCCTGCCGAGAAGATGCTGGAACTGGCACGGCCCGACCGCCCACCGGATACAATCGGCGGTGTAATGAGCCGGATTGCCACCGAGATAGCCCTGCACGTGGGGCAGATAGACTATCTGCGCGGACAGCGGTGCGGCTTCGTGGACGTCCCGGCGCACTAGGAGGGTGTTGAAAAAGGGGAGTCCAGAGGAGGCACCCCTCTTCCGAGAGGGGCCGAAGCCCCCTTTGGCAGGGGTCTGGGGGTGTCCCCCAGATATAATATTTTTCCCCTTCCTGG
>DAOUVG010000106.1 GCA_030667735.1 Dehalococcoidales bacterium | reverse complement strand
TACAGGGGGTTTGATTCCAAGATTGTGGTCGATTTCGACCAGCCACTTGATAAAGAAGTCTGTCGGGATTGTGGTGTCTGCATTCCCTTCTGTCCGACTGGAGCGTTGGGCAGACCCAGAGACATCGCGGAAGAGAAAGAAGGGAAACCGTTAGTAGTAAGGGGTTAATCAGCGGGCGGAAGAATGAGGTAGGGAGATGAATGATCATCTCCAGGTGTCTTCTTCTCAATATGAAGACAAGGGAAACCTGCTGTTGCGACTGGAAGAGGCGCAGCACAGGTTGGGCTACCTGTCTGAACAGGCCATGAGTGAGCTGGCTGAGTCGCTGGGGATCTCGGTCAGCGAGGTATATGGCGTCGCCACCTTCTACTCCTTCCTTTCTACCCGGCCGCAGGGGAAGTATGTGATCCGGGTATGTAAGGGCCTTCCCTGCTGTCTCAAGGACTCCGATATAGTAATCAGTTCTATCGAAGCTGCCATCGGTATCAGGCCCGGTGATACTACCCCTGATGGTAAGTTTTCCCTGGAACTCACCAACTGTATCGGTGCCTGTGATAGTGCGCCGGCAATGCTGGTGAACAGCGAACTGCACGTCGGCCTGACTTCTCGAAGGATATCCCAGATTCTGAAGACGTACGAATAGGCTTCGGCCAGTGACAGGCGAGGAGGGTGATGGGTGCCTGAGCAACGAGTTGTCCTGAGGAACTGCGGGGTTATCAACCCGGGCAGTATAGCCACGTACCTGGCCGTGGACGGCTTCAAGGCCCTGAACAAGGCTCGTGGTATGACTCCGGAGCAGGTAATCCAGGAAGTCAAGGATTCCGGATTGCGGGGCCGAGGAGGTGCCGGCTTTCCCTGTGGACTGAAGTGGGAACTGGCACGAAATGCCCCCGGCGATACGAAGTACGTGATATGCAACGCGGATGAAGGGGAGGTGGGGACATTCAAGGACAGGTACATTCTGGCCAACGACCCGTTTATGCTTATCGAGGGTATGGCTATCGCCGGCTATGCCATTGGTGCGGATATGGGGTATATCTACCTGCGTGCCGAGTACCAGTATCTCAATGGCTCACTGGTGAAAGCCATCGACCAGGTCAGGGAGCAGGGACTCCTGGTTGACTTCGACATCACTATCCGTCAAGGTGCCGGCGCTTACGTCTGTGGTGAAGAGTCAGCACTCATGGACTCAATTGAAGGTAAGCGCGGAGAGGTGCGCTATCGGCCTCCTTTCCCACCAACAAAAGGGCTGTGGGACCAACCAACGGTCATAAACAATGTTGAAACCCTGATGAACATCCCCCAGATAATGCTCAACGGTGCCGACTGGTTTAATGGTATGGGCACGGAACGGAGTAAGGGTACCAAGGTCTTCTCGGTGAGCGGGGATGTCAGTAAACCCGGTGTGTACGAAATGGTCCTCGGCAGCCCGCTGAGAGAACTTGTCGAGGGTCTGGCTGGAGCGGAGAGGGTGAAGGCGATTCAGATTGGTGGTGCTACGGGAAGAATCGTGCCGTACGACATGATGGACACGCCCCTGTCTTTTGAGGATATCCTTGGCGCCGGAGCTATCACTGTGTTTGATGAAAGCCGGGATATGGTGGATATTGTCCATAAAACTCTCCAGTTCCTTGCTGAGGAGAGCTGTGGCAAGTGTACCCCGTGCCGGGAAGGGACTGAGGTGATGGCAGGAATCCTGGAGAGGTTTGCCCGGGGAGAGGGCGACGAGCGGGATATTAAGGATATGGAGAGGCTGTCCCAGGCTATGATGCTTTCCGCATTATGCGGTCTGGGGCAGGCGGCTCCCAATCCGGTGCTGGACAGTCTGCAGCATTTCCGTGGTGATTACGAAAGCCGGATGCAAGAAAAGCGAGGTAGTGTGGCGAGATGATAACGATTACTGAGCAGAAGCCTTTCGAAGAAATCCTGCAGTCGTTGGAAAAGAATACGGCTGTATACATTATTGGCTGCGGCACCTGCGCTACCATGCTTCATACCGGCGGGAAATCAGAAGTCCTGACGATGAAAGAGAGGCTGGAGGAAGCGGGCAAGAAGGTCACCGGTTGGATGGTGATTCCCACCGCCTGCGACCAGTTGACTAAAGCAGCACTAGTAGAGAGCGCCCGTACCATTCAGGAAGCGGACAGCATCCTGGTGATGGCCTGTGCCTTTGGGGTGCAGACGGTGGGCTTCTATATTGAAATGCAGGTGTACCCGGCACTTAATACCCTTTTCGTGGGTAAAGAAGAGGGACCTGGCCACTTCATTGATGTTTGCATGCAGTGTGGCAACTGCGTTCTGGCGAGTACGGCTGGCATCTGTCCGCTGGTGCGGTGCGCCAAGAGTCTGCTTAACGGGCCGTGTGGAGGTTCTGTGGGAGGCAAATGCGAGGTCAATCCCGATATACCCTGTGCCTGGCAAATAATCTATGACCGCCTGGCCGCTCAGGGAAGGTTAGTAGAGTTGGATAAGATTGAGCCTATCAGGGACTGGGGTACCAGCGCTTCAGGAGGACCCAGATGGTTCAACGTGGTAACTTCGGACGAGTAGTGAGTTCTCAGTGGAGAGAATAGAGTCCAGTTATAGCCCCGAAGAGGCAGCCCTGCTGATGCGCCTCAAGGTGTTCGTCACCATGAGGTGGATAGCTATTTTCGGGATGGTTGTTGGTACCCTGGTAGCATCCGAGGTCCTGCATATTGGCTTCCCCACGCTTCCGGTCTACATCATCTGCGCCGTGATAGCCATGTACAACGTGGTCTTCTACTTCCAGCTTCGGGCTATCGGGAGGGAGAAGCCGGGAACGATAATCCACAAGGCAAGGACATACGGTAATGCCCACATCCTTCTTGACCTGCTGGCATTGTCTGTGCTCCTGCATTACACCGGAGGGATAGAGAACCCTCTGATATTCTTCTACGTACTTCATATCATCCTGGCAAGCATAGCCCTGCACTTCAGGGTGGTCTACGTGGTAGCCACGGTGGCTCTTGTGATGGTGGGACTGCTTGTCGGTCTCGAGTACGCGGAAGTAGTACCACATGTGAACCTTGCGGGGTTCGCCGACCCCACGCTGTATCAGAGCGCGCCCTACATCCTGGCGGTTCTCCTTGCTCTGGCAGTCATTCTCTACGGTACTACCTATATGGCCTCCGCTATCTCAGGCGAGTTGAGGAAGAGGCAGAGGCAGGTCGTACAGCTCGGGGAGCAACTCCTGGAAGAGAAGGAGGAAGAGCTGGAGCAGACCTCCAGGGAGATGGCCAGGCTGGCAGAGGAGAAGGAGCGGTTTCTCCAGTTCCTGAACATCGCTGCTCACGATCTGAAAGCACCCCTGACCGCTATTCAGGGGTTCCTGTGGGTAATGATAGGCGGGTATTCCGGTGACCTCAATGACAAACAGAGGCACATGTTGGAGAGAAGCAGCAAGAGGATTGCCGAGCTTCTCAACCTTATTAGTGATTTGCTGGATATTCCTCGCATTGAAAGCGGGCAAATCATTCCGGAGATGAAAGAGGTATCCTTGAAGCAAGCGGTAAGGAACTGCTTGCCGGAACAGCGCAGGGTGGCCAGGGAGAAGGGATTGAGACTGAGCGTGGAACTACCCGAGGAGACTCTGAGCTGGATTCGTGGTTCCAGTCCGCGGATACAGCAGGTCATCACGAATCTGGTTGGCAACGCGCTGCACTATACTGAGGAAGGAACGATAAATGTGAGGGTGATAGAACTGGACAACGACATACAGGTTGAAATCGAGGACACTGGCATCGGTATACCTGCTGAGGACATGCCCCACGTCTTTGAGGACTTCTTCCGGGCAAGCAATGTGGAGGCGAAAGGGACTGGACTCGGGCTCGCAATCGTCAAGAGGATAGTCGAGGCGCATAACGGCAGGATCTGGTGCGAAAGTCCCTGTCCGGACAGTAATCAGGGAAGCAGATTCACCTTCACCTTGCCCAAGGCAAGTAAAGAGGCACGGAGGCAAGAATAATGAAGGCAGGCACGAACTTAGAGAAAATCCTAGAGAGCGGGCAGTTTGCTGTCACTGCTGAGGTGGGCCCACCCAAGGGGTCCAGTCCGGCGGTGATTCGGCGAAGGGGCGAACTGGTCCGCAATTCCGTTGATGCGGTAAACGTGACTGACAATCAGACCGCCGTGGTCCGTATGTCCAGTGTGGCTGGTTGTGCAATCTTGAAGACACTCGGAGTGGACCCGATTATGCAGATAGTATGTCGGGACAGGAACAGGATAGCTATCCAGAGTGATGTCCTCGGAGCTATCGCCCTGGGTATCGGCAATATCTTATGTCTCTCCGGTGACCATCAGAGATTCGGTAACCACCCTACTTCCAAGAGCGTTTTCGATATTGACTCCATGCAGTTAATTCAGGCATTGAAGAATATGCGCGACGAGAAGCAATTCATCTCCGGTGAGGAAGTTTCCGGGGAAGTACCCATTTACATCGGTGCTGCCGCAAACCCCTTTGCCGACCCCTTCGAATTCCGCGTGGCCAGGCTGGCTAAGAAGGTCAAAGCCGGAGCCGATTTCATTCAGACACAGGCAGTCTATGATGTTGACCGGTTTCGCAGGTGGATGGAGGCGGTCTGCGAGCGAGGGCTGGACAAAGAAGTACACATCCTGGCAGGGGTGATCCCGATAAGGTCGGTTGGTATGGCCCGCTATATGCGAGACTACGTTGCCGGAGTGACCATCCCTGATGAAATTATCACCCGGCTCGAACAAGCGGAGAAGGCCAAAGAAGAAGGCGTGAGAATACCCCTGGAGATAATCGAACAGCTCAAGGAGATACCAGGTCTTCATGGTATACATATAATGGCTGTAGGCTGGGAGGACATTGTTCCGGAGGTTGTGGAAAGGGCTGGATTGCTGCCAAGGCCTGTGCTATGATTCTGGAGGAGGTTAACATGCCGAAGAAAATACTGGTAGTTGATGATGACCCTGATATCCTGGATGCGCTGACTATGATTCTTGAATCCCAGGACTACATAGTCGTAACCGCCCAGAACGGTGTGGAGGGTCTGGCGAACCTCAAAGCGGAAATGCCTGACCTCATGATACTTGACTTACTGATGCCCAAGATGGACGGGTTCAGGGTGCTGAAAGAACTCCAGGACCCGAGGTGGTCCAAGTATAAGAGCATACCTATTCTGGTTTTGACTTCAGTAAGAGAAGAGGCCAGTCGGCGTCGTTACGAGCTTGAAACCGGTCTTGAGTTGGGTGTTGATGACTACATAGAGAAGCCGATGCCCCCCGAGCTTTTACTGGAGCGGGTAAGAAAGCTTATCAAGAATTAGGGATACAGGTAGAACCCGGTTGACAAGCTCAGTACCAGAGGGAGAGCAAGAATGGAACGCAGAATGAAGATACTAATCGTTGACGATGACGTTGACTTCGCGGAATCAACGAGGATTATTCTCGAGACCAAGCCTTACGACGTGGTCGTTGCCCATGAGGGTGAGGAAGGATTGCAGAAGGCACGTAAAGAGAAGCCGGACCTGATTCTCCTGGATGTCATAATGCCAGTAAAGGATGGGTTCACGGCTGCCGAGCAGCTCCAGAAAGACCCCGAACTCGCCGACATCCCCGTTGTAATGCTCACGGCTTTCTCCTCCATGGGTGGTGAGAGCACTATTCCAAGAAGCCGCGGCTACACGCTCGTAGCCAAAGATTACCTTGAGAAGCCTGTGACCCCCCAGAATTTACTTGCGGCGGTAGAGAAAGCGCTGAAGAGGGCGGACTCCTAGCCCAACACCACCCCTGCCCGGATTAAGACCACCGCAAGCTCGAAAACGACGGTCTGGTGCTATCGAGCACACCACTGCATAACTCTCTACGCCACTGCCTGGTCGCCTGCCTGGTGAAAGGCAAATCCCCTGCCACCGTGAATGTCTACCGTCACACCATCGGCGCTGCCATCGACTACGCCCTGGCCTACCGTCACACCATCGGCGCTGCCATCGACTACGCCTTGGCCTACAAGCCTGCCGGTAGAAGCCACCAGTACAGGTATGGTAGTGTAGTGTCTTACAAATGCCTTTACAGTCCCTGTCATTCTAGCAAGCCTATGAAAAACCCTTTCGACCAATCCCGTGCGAGCGCCTCTCAGAAGAGGGGGCGC
>DAOUVG010000191.1 GCA_030667735.1 Dehalococcoidales bacterium | reverse complement strand
GTATCAACCGGCCGATTATCACGTTCTCCTTCAGTCCGATAAGCCGGTCTGTGGACCTCTTGATAGCCGCTTCGGTCAGCACCTTGGTAGTCTCCTGGAAGGAGGCGGCAGCCAGCCAGCTATTGGTGCTCAGGGCTGCTCTGGTTATGCCCAACAGCAGGGTGCGGGCTATCGCCGGGTCGCCACCCTCGGCCACGATTTTGGTATTGACATCTTCGAACTGGAACCGGTTCATCACTTCCCCGGGCACGAGGTCGGTGTCACCTGAGGTATCGATGCGGACCTTGGACAACATCTGTCGGACGATAACTTCAATGTGCTTGTCGTTGATGGTTACGCCCTGGGAGCGGTAGACCTTCTGTACCCCTTCAACCAGATACTTCTGCACGGCTTCCCGCCCGAGAACATGCAATATGTCCTGAGGATTGACAGAGCCTTCGGTGAGCTGCTGTCCCGCACCCACTACATCTCCGTCCTGGACACGAATGCGAATCGCAGCCGGGACGCGGTACTCGCGTTCTTCTATCTCCCTGTAGGCAACGGAAAGGTGCCCGCCCTTAATGACAACCTCTCCGGAAACGCGCGCCACCACTGGCTCCACATCAGAAACCAGTTCGGCGGATGCCGCCGTCTCCTTATCGGCTGTTTTTTTCGTCCTGGCGGGTGGGGTGGCCAAAGTGTCCCCGATGTCCACCCATCTCCCGTTTTTCACCTTTATCTTATATCCCGCCGGTAGCTGATGCTCGGCATGGAAGAGTTCGGAGCTTGTCACTTTGACAGACTGACTTTCGTCACTGCGAAGCACCTCGGCGATACCGTTTATCTCTGAAATGATAGCCTGGGTTTTCGGCGTTCTTGCTTCGAAGAGTTCTTCCACCCTGGGCAGGCCGGTGGTGATGTCAAGCCCGACAACCCCGCCGGTGTGGAAGGTGCGCAGGGTCAACTGTGTGCCCGGCTCTCCGATGCTCTGGGCGGCAATGATTCCTACCGCCGTGTTGATGTCTACCGTACGGCCACGACCAAGGTCCCGACCGTAGCAACGCTGACAGACGCCCTGCCGCGCCAGGCATGACAGAGGGGACCGTATCTGGACCGAAGTAATCCCGGCAGCAATAATCTCCTTCGTCTTCACTTCGCTGATTTCTTCATTCCGGTCCACGATGATTTCTCCGGTCTCAGGATGGACTACTTTACTGGCTGCCAGACGGCCATTTATCCGGTCGATCAGAGGAGGCAGCATTTCCGATTTATCACGCTCCGCTATCCAGATACCGTCGGTAGTGCCGCAGTCTTCATCAAGGACGATGACATCATGGGAAACATCGACCAGACGCCTGGTAAGGTAGCCGCTCTCCGATGTCCGCAGGGCGGTATCAGCCAGCCCTTTGCGGGCGCCGTGGGTGGAGATAAAGTACTCAAGGACGCTGAGACCTTCGCTGAAGCTGGACTTAATCGGGAAGTCGATTATCTTGCCTGAAGGGTTCGTCATCAACCCTCGCATGCCGGCCATCTGCCGTATCTGGGTGATGTTACCCTTGGCCCCGGATGTCGCCATCATGTAAACTCCACCGTGGGGGTCGAGGCTGGCCGAAGTAGCTTCACCCACCTTATCGGTAGTCTCCATCCATACGGCCACCACGCCGTTGTATCTTTCGTCCTCGGTTATCAGCCCCCGGTTGTACTGGCTTTCGATGAGGGCCGCCTTTTCTTCAGCTTCTTTCAGCAGTTTCGGTTTGACCGCCGGTACCTCGACATCGCTCATGGCAATAGTCGTGCCGGACTTGGTGGCATACCGGAAGCCCATCACCTTGAGGTCGTCCATCACAATGGCCATCTCTTCATCGCTCAGCCGCTTAGCGCACTCCGTCACGACCTGCTTCAGGACAGACTTGTCAACCGGCTGGTTGTAGAAGTGGAGTGTCGCGGGCAGAGCATCATTGAAGATGATGCGCCCGACACTGGTCTTTACCCTCTCCCCATCCTCCTGTCCGCGGACTTCAATCTCCTCCCTGAGATCGACAGCACCAAGTTCGTACATGAGCTTGGCCTCTTCAAAACTGCCGAGGAGACCCTCTCTCTGAGCACCTCGTTTGATTGTGGTCAGGTAATAGCACCCAAGCACCATATCCAGGGTGGGCGTTACTACCGGCTCGCCGGAGGACGGCAGCATCATGTTGTGGATGCTCAGCATCGTCTCCCTGGCACCCTTGACGGCGGCCTTGGATAGAGGGATGTGTACCGCCATCTGGTCACCATCGAAGTCGGCGTTGAAGGCGGAGCAGACCAGGGGGTGAATCTGGATGGCGCTGCCATCGATAAGCACCGGTTCGAAGGCCTGGATGCTAAGGCGGTGAAGGGTAGGTGCCCGGTTGAGCAATACCGGCCTTTCCTTGACGAGGTCCTCCAGTATATCGTAGACTTCCGGCTTGCCCTTCTCCACCAGCCGGCGAGCGCTCTTGATATTGTGAGCCAGACCCTGTTCTATCAGCAGACGCATGACAAAGGGCTTGAACAGCTCCAGGGCCATCCGCCTGGGCAGGCCGCACTGATGAAGCTTGAGTTCGGGACCGACGACTATCACCGAGCGTCCGCTATAGTCTACCCTCTTGCCCAGCAGGTTCTGGCGGAACCTTCCCTGTTTGCCCCGCAACATGTCGGACAGCGACTTCAGCTTGTGGTTGCCGCTGATTGAGACCGGCTGGCCACGTTTGCCGTTATCGATGAGAGAATCGACCGCTTCCTGGAGCATCCGTTTCTCGTTGCGGATGATGATTTCCGGGGCACCGATGTCCATCAGGTGCCGCAGCCGGTTATTACGGTTGATAACCCGCCGGTAGAGGTCATTGATATCGCTGATGGCGAACCTCCCGCCATCGAGCTGTACCGTCGGTCGGAGTTCAGGCGGCAGCACGGGCAGTACGGTAATGATCATCCACTCGGGTTTGTTACCGCTACGACGGAAGGCCTCTACTACCTGCAGTCGCTTGCTTGCCTTCTTGCGGCGCTGCCCGGAGGAAGAAAGGTTCTCCTCCAGCAACTCGTCGCGCAGGTCGGAAAGATTTACCTTCTTGATGACCTTGAGGATTGCCTCGGCGCCCATACCGGCTTCAAAGAGGTGCCCGAATTTCTGCTTCCGGTCACGGTATTCATTCTCGGTGAGCAGCTTTTGCACCTTGAGTTCCTTGAGGCACTCTGCATCACGGGCCAGTTCATCCCGGCGCGGTACCGGTTCTGTTTCCAGGTCTCGCCGGAGCTGATTTACATCCTCAACGGAAGCATCGGACATGGACTCTACTTTCTCTTCCAGCCCTGCCTTACGCTCAGCGTAGTCCTGGGAAATCTGCTCCTTGAGCTCTTCAATTGCCAGGTCGCGTGCTTCCTCCTTGACCGAGGTGACAATGTAGTGGGAGAAGTAAAGGACACGCTCCAGATTCCGCGGAGACTGGTCCAGCAAAAGTCCCAATCGGCTGGGTATCCCCTTGGCAAACCAGATATGGCTTACCGGACAGGCCAACTGGATGTGCCCCATTCGCTCCCGACGTACCTTGGCGCGGGCAACTTCAACACCGCACTTATCACAGATTATTCCCTTGTAGCGGATTTTCTTGTACTTTCCGCAGAAGCATTCGTAGTCCTTGGTTGGGCCGAATATCTTCTCGCAGAAAAGGCCATCCCGCTCCGGTTTCAGAGTACGGTAGTTGATTGTCTCCGGTTTGGTAACCTCACCGTAGGACCAGCTCCTGATCTGCTCCGGTGAAGCCAGTGAGATGCGGATAGCATCAAAATCATTAACTTCAAGCATTCTCTTCTACCTCTCCGGTCGGCTCTTCCTCGGTCTCAAGTTGCGTTTCAAGCGTGGGGGACTTAATAGCATCATTGGTGCCGGCAGTTTCCTCTTCGGCCTCAGTCTCTGTCTCCGGTGCGGCTACCTCAGCTATGACCGCAGTGGTGGCAGTCTCCTTTTCAGCCTCAGCCTCTGTCTCCGGTGCGGCT
>DAOUVG010000223.1 GCA_030667735.1 Dehalococcoidales bacterium | reverse complement strand
TCACGGGGGAGTATCTTGATAGAGGCGACGTTATCGACGTCCGCCTTGCCAGTTCATCCGGCGAAATCGACTGGCTGGCAGTTGGCCTGTGGATTGTGGGGCCGGTAGCGGTCCTCTGCCTGGTAGTCTACCTGGTGAGAAAGTCCAGGGCACAAGCGGCGACACCGGCAGCAATCATTCAGGACTACGATAGAGAGGCTGTTTCCCCGGAGCAGCGCTTGCTCGATGAAATAGTCCAGCTGGACCGTGACTTTGAACAGGGATTACTCGATGAAGAGACCTACCGGCAAAGATATGCCGATAAGGATGCACGACTGGTCGAACTGAAGGAACATGAGGGAACGGCGAACGGTAATGAATGAGACGGGGGCCGGGTCGGGTGCGTGGGCTATTGAGGTTGAGGGGCTTGGTAAGTCGTTCGGGAGTCACCGTGCCCTGACCGGTATCTGCCTGAAAGTCGGTAGAGGGGAGCACGTTACTGTCTTCGGTCCCAATGGTGCCGGGAAGACATCACTGATAAAGATACTGTCCACCCTTATGAAACCGTCAGCAGGTACAGTGTGTCTGGACGGCAGCGACATCAGCAAAGTCCCATCGGAGGTCAGACGGAAAATCGGCCTGGTTGCTCATCAGACCTTTCTCTACGATGACCTTACCGTATACGAAAACCTCAAGTTTTACGGCAAGATGTATGATGTTCCCAACCTGGAGGAGCAAATTCATAACGTTGTTCGCTGGGTAAGACTTGAGGCTCGACTCCATGACCGGGTCGGTACGCTGTCGCGTGGTATGCAGCAGCGGATATCAATTGCCCGTGCCGTGATTCACAATCCTTCAATCGTGCTTCTCGATGAGCCTGAAGTTGGCCTCGACCCCCACGCCATCGTGATGGTGCGGGAAGTGCTGGACTCCCTGAGTGCCGGGGAGCGTACCGTGGTGATGACTACCCATAATCTTGAGCAGGGCATTGAGATGTCGGACAGGGTGGTTATCCTCTATAAAGGCAGGATTGTCTACCAGGAACATAAAGACAGGATAGATATAGCGACCTTTCGGGAAACTTACGACCGCTATACGGAATCAGCTAAATGAGCAGAATGTACGCCAGGGTCTTTGCCATCTTCTGGAAAGATGTTCTTTCGGAGATAAGGACCAAAGAGATTGTCACGGCAGTACTGGTGTTTGCCCTGCTGGTACTGGTGATATTCAACTTTGCTTTTGACCCTGCGTCAGGCACGACGGCACGGATAGCGCCGGGGATTCTCTGGGTAGCTTTCACCTTTGCCGGTATCCTTGGCCTGAACCGGGTATTCGCTATCGAGAAGGAGAACTCCAGTCTGGCAGGACTGAGGCTCTGTCCTGTCGACCGGATGGTTATCTTCTGGGGGAAGCTCGCGGGTAGCTTCACTTTCATGCTGGTTATTGCAGCCGTCATTACGCCGATATTCCTTGTCCTCTTCAACCTGCCCCTCTTCTTGCCCAGGCTTGCCCTCATCATTGTCCTGGCAACGCTCGGATTTACTTCAGTGGGCACGCTGTTTTCCGCGCTGGCAATGAATATCAGGGCGCGGGACATCATGTTGCCCATCCTTTTCCTGCCCCTTGTCGTGCCGGTGATTATCGGTGCGGTGGAGACTACTGCCTGTGTGCTGGCAGGAGGCCCGTGGAGTGACATGCTGACCTGGCTTGAGATAATGATAGCGTTTGATATAATCTACCTGGTGGTAGCTACCCTGATGTTCGAGTTCGTTATCGAGGAGTGAACCGACACATACTCGGGGGAGGAGATTCTGTGAAGAATGGTAGAGGTAAGCTGAGAGACGACCTTCTGGTCGGACTGGGCTTTGCCCTGATGCTGGCAGCCCTCTATATGGCACTCATCTACGCACCTACCGAGAAATACGCGGGGGCGGTGCAGAGGATATTCTATTTCCACGTCCCGCTGGCCTGGGTCGGGTTCCTGGCATTCCTGGTCGTCTTTGTCGGCAGTATTCTTTACCTGTGGAAGCGGTCTGTGATATGGGATGCCATTGCCTGGGCTTCGGCAGAGGTCGGGGTTGTCTTCACCTCTCTGGTGCTGATTACGGGGAGTATATGGGCCAAGGCGGCGTGGGGTATCTGGTGGACATGGGACGCCAGGTTGACGGCCACACTGGTCCTCTGGTTTGTCTACGTTGCCTATCTCATGGTGCGTGGTTACGCCCGGGAAGAGAGCCAGGGTGCCAGGTTCAGCGCCGTGCTGGGCATCGCGGGTTTCATCAATGTGCCCATCGTAGCGCTGGCGATTAATCTGTGGCGTACCCAGCATCCGACAGCCCTGATATTTGAGGGCGGGCTGGCTCCGACCATGCTGGTGGCTTTGCTGGTATGCGTTGCCGCCTTCACGGTGTTGTACATTCTCCTGGTCAGGCATGCCACCTCGCTCAAGATTCTGGAATCCGATATCGAGAATATTAAAAACCTGCGGTTGGAGTAGGAGTGTAGGGAATTATGGAGAATCTGGGTTACCTTTTCGCGATATATAGCATCGTCTGGGCGGTTGTTTTCGGATATGTGTTTTACCTGTACCGGAAGCAGAGGAGGCTGCGCCGGGAGATGGACTCGCTCCGGGACTCCCCGAGCAAGCAGGAACCGGATTAAATTGACACTGGTGTGGTTGACTTCACTGACGGCCTGACGATAGGGGTGTAGGTAATGGTCTTCGCCTGTCAGCAGGCGACGGACTGGCATGAAAAAAGGGCGAGGATAGTGTAGGGAGCACTGTGAGTGTGGGGCAGTAATGCCAGAAGATGTTGGCAAAGCAAAGAGGCTGATTTACGCTGGCGGCGACATCGCTGGTCCAGCGGTTGGATCCGCCGTAGGGTTCTTGGTCGGGGGCCCTGGGGGAGCGGCGCTCGGCGGAGCGCTTGGCGGCCTCGCTTCCAGGGTCGTGCATGACATGGCCAATAGGCTTCTATCTACCAGAGAAGAGATTCGCGTTGGTGCTGCCGCTTTTTACGCAATTGATGGAATAATGGAGCGTCTCAGATCTGGATGTGAACCTAGGCAAGACGGTTTCTTTGCTGCGAAAGAGCAAGGGAGGCCAGACGCAGAAGAAGTGTTTGAAGGAGTTCTGCTCAAGGCCAAGAATGAGCACGAGGAGAAAAAGGTCAGAATTCTTGGAAGCATTTTTGCGAACACAGCTTTCTTCACTGGATTTTCTGCGGGCGAGGCAAATCACCTGCTACGAATCGCTGAGAATCTGACTTACAGAAAAATGTGTATTTTGTCACTCATTAAGAGAAAGGACGAGATTCAGGGAATCAATTTAAGAGAAGCTAGCTATTATGACTACTGGCAAGATCCTCCCTAGGGTATAACACTTGCTGAAACTGTTTCCACAGTTCAAGAAGCCTACGAAATTTATAGTCTAGGTTTAATATTTTGTAAGGATAAAACTAATACGGGGGGCTTTTGGTCAATGACAGAGTGGACTGATATAGCTCCAAATGGATTAGAATTAACTCC
>DAOUVG010000136.1 GCA_030667735.1 Dehalococcoidales bacterium | reverse complement strand
CCCTACCCCAGTATCCCCAGAAACACACCGGCGGCGGTGGCGGTACCGATGACGCCGGCGATGTTCGGCCCCATGGCGTGCATCAGCAGGAAGTTGCGCGGGTTTGCCTGTTGGCCCATCCTCTGCACCACTCTTGACGCCATCGGCACTGCGGAGAGACCGGCAGCGCCTATCATCGGGTTAATCTTCTCCTTTGAGAAGACATTCATGAGCTTGGCCAGCAACACTCCGGCAGCGGTGGAAGTGGAAAAGGCCACCACGCCCAGGCCAAGCACCACCAGACTGTCCGCTTTCAGAAATGCCTCCGCACTCATGAAGGCTCCGATACTGAGACCGAGAAGGATTGTCAGTACATTCATAAAGGCGTTAGCGGCAGTATCCGCCAGCCTATCGGTGACCCCGGACACCACCAGCAGGTTGCCGAACATGAACATACCAATGAGAGGCGCCGACCTCGGTACCAGCAGGATGATAATAACGGCCGTAACCACCGGAAAGAGTATCTTCTGCCGCCTGGACACAGGCTTCATCTGGGGCTTCATGTAGATGGCTCGCTCCTTCTTTGTGGTCAGGAGCCTGATGATAGGGGGCTGGATAATGGGTACCAGCGCCATGTATGTATAGGCCGCCACTGCAGTTACACCGATAAGGTCAGGGGCAAGCCTGTTGGTCAGGTAGACCGTAGTGGGACCGTCGGCACCCCCGATAATGCCGATGGCAGCTGCCTCCTTCACCCCTATGGCCAGGAAATCGGGGAAGGCGTTGCCTATCAGTAGAGCTACCAGAAAAGCGAAAAAGACGCCGAACTGTGCCCCGGCACCAAGGATAAGGGTCTTCGGGTTGGCAATCAACGGCCCGAAGTCGGTCAAAGCCCCCAGACCAAGGAAGATGAAGGCAGGTATTAACTCTGTGGTGATGCCGCCTTGGAAGACCCGTGCCAGAAGGCCAATCGGCTCACCATCGACAAACTCCATCAACCCGCCAAGCGGCAGGTTTATCAGGAGCACGCCAAAGCCAATGGGTACAAGTAGAAGAGGCTCCATCTTCCTGGCAATACCCAGATAGATTAGGAGCCCCGCGATAAGGAGCATTACGATGTTGCCCCAGGTCAAATCCCCGAAGGCACTGGTATAAAGGCCAAACACTTACCTGGTCTCTTTACTCTTTGATTCAGGTTCCCGCGCCACCAGCCCAATTACCCATACCGCAACCGAGAGAACCACCAGCACGATGATGGTCACTCCAAAGCCGCCACCGGCAACCCTGGCTACCAGACCCCAGTCAATCATCAGGGACCTCCTCGGGCCAACACAGCCTTTATTATACGGGCAGAATACCGCGCCTTCAGACCTCTAAAGTCGCGAGATGGTTGCCTGTCTCCACCACCTGCTGCGCGGAGACCTTTATTTCGGTAACCGTACCGGCTACCGGAGCCATGATGGGGTTCTCCATCTTCATGGACTCGATGTAGAGGAGTACATCCCCTTCTTCCACCTTGTCCCCAACGCTTACTTCTATGCTGATGACTGTACCCGTTATCGGAGCTTCTATGATTTCTTGAGCCAATTCCAGACTCCTTCCTTCTTTGATACCCACCTGTTTATTCCAGAGACCAGATTTATTCGGGCAAAAGGGAAAGGGCGCTTCTACCCATCACCTGAGTGTCACCGCCCCCTCTTATTCATTAGCTCACAGTGGCGCCTAAGATTTTTCATCTCCGGCCAGAGCACCGACAGCTATTGGCCTGACCACAATCTCTTCCTCTTCGACATCCACTATTACAGTATCCCCGGCGCGGAACTTGCTGCGCAGCAGGTCTTCAGATAGCTTATCAACCACCAGGTCCTGTATCGTACGGCGTAATGGCCGTGCTCCAAAGATCTCGTCATAGCCCTTCTCACCAAGGAAGTCCTTGGCAGCGTCGGTCACCTCAAGCTTGACTTCCTTCTCGGCAAGCTGCTCAACTATCGTAATCAGCAGCAGGTCGACTATCTGGCGGATGTGCTCCTTACTCAAGGCGTGGAATACCACTGAACCATCAATCCGGTTCAGGAACTCCGGTCGGAAGGTCTTCTTCACCTCGGCGAGCAGTTTCTCCTTCATCTTATCGTAGGATTCCTGCCTGGCTTTATCCTCGTCCGTCCGGGAGGTGAACCCGATGGCGCCACCCTTGCGAATGACCTCTGCCCCGATGTTGCTCGTCATGATAATAATGCTGTTGCGGAAATCAACCCGCCGACCCTTGGCATCGGTCAGGTGCCCATCATCGAATATCTGCAACAGTATATTGAAGACATCCGGGTGGGCTTTCTCTATTTCGTCGAGCAGTATGCAGCAGTACGATTTGCGCCGTACCGCCTCGGTCAACTGACCACCCTCGTCATAACCAACATACCCCGGTGGTGCACCCACCATGCGGGATACGGTGTGCTTCTCCATAAACTCGGACATATCGAGACGTATCAGGGCATCTTCGCTACCGAACATGAACTCGGCCAGTGCTCTAACTAACTCTGTTTTACCGACACCGGTCGGGCCGAGGAAGATGAAGTTGCCGATGGGATGCCTCGGGTCCTTCAACCCGGCCCGCGCCCGCCGTACCGCCTTGGAGATGGTATCAATCGCCTCGTCCTGGCCGATAATGCGCTCGTGGAGCGCCTCCTCCATCTTCAGCAGTCGGGCAGTCTCGTCACCGCCAAGCTGTGTTACCGGGATTCCGGTCCACATGCTGACTACCACGGCGATATCCTCTTCGGTAACTTCCGGCTTCTCCTGCTCCTGCTGGGTCTGCCACTCTTGTTCCTCTTGCTTCAGTTTCCCCTCAGCCTGGAGTTCCTGCTGGCGCTTCTCCGCGGCGTAGTCATACTGCTGCGCCGCCAGGGCTGATTCTTTCTCCTTGCGCACGGTCTCCAGGAGCTGTCTCTTCTCCTTCAGGGTTATCGGCGTACCGCCGCGCTGGATTCGTACCCGTGAAGACGCCTCATCAACAAGGTCAATAGCCTTGTCGGGGAGGAAACGGTCCGGTATGTATCTTGAGGCCAGGGTCGCCGCAGCATTAAGGGCCTCGTCTCTAATCGTCAGCTTGTGGTGCTCCTCGTAGCGCTCCTTGATACCACGGAGGATATCTATCGTCTCCTCAACGGTTGGTTCCTCCACCAGGACCGGCTGGAAACGGCGCTCCAGGGCAGCATCGCGCTCCACGTACTTGCGGTAGTCGTCCAGAGTGGTCGCTCCGATAACCTGAAGTTGCCCCCTGGACAGAGAAGGCTTGAGAATACTGGCAGCATCGACCGCTCCTTCGGCGGCACCGGCACCGACGATTGTGTGGAACTCATCGACAAAGAGGATGCAGTTTCCCGCCGTCTTTATCTCGTCGATAATCTTCTTCAGTCGCTCTTCGAACTCACCCCGGTACTTGGTTCCGGCCACCACCGAAGCCATGTCCAGCGTTACCAGCCGCTTGCCCTCCAATGTTTCGGGGACATCACCGGCGGTAATCCGGTGGGCCAGACCTTCTACTATCGCTGTTTTGCCTACGCCAGGTTCACCAATTAGTGCCGGGTTGTTCTTGGTTCGCCGACTGAGTATCTGTATCACACGCTCAATCTCGCGCGTACGCCCGATGACAGGGTCAAGCCTGCCGGCACGCGCCGCCGCGGTGAGGTCAACGCTCATTTGGTCCAGGGATGGTGTGCGACTCTGCCCGCCACGGGCACCCCGCCCCTTGGGGGCATTCTGGCTGAGGATTCGGGTTGTCTCTGCACGTACCTGCTCAAGCGTGATACCAAAGCTATCCAGCACACCGGCCGCTACTCCACCACCCTCGTGCAACAGCCCCAGAAGCAGGTGCTCCGTGCCGATGTAGTTGTGCCCCAGGTTTCGTGCCTCGTCTATGGCAAGTTCAATGACTCGCTTGGCCCTGGGAGTAAGGCCTATATCACCGGAAGATGGTTTCTCGCCCTGACCGATAATGAATTCAACTCCGGAACGCACCTTGCCCAGGCCCACGTTAAGGTTGGTAAGAACCTTCGCCGCGACCCCTTCTTCCTCACGCAGCAGACCAAGCAGAATATGCTCGGTGCCGATATAGCTGTGGTTAAGATGCTGCGCTTCTTCCTGGGCCAGCGTGAGCACTCTGCGGGCTCGTTCCGAGAACTTTTCAAATCGGCTCGCCATAATCTCCTCCGTGTGGCCGCCACCCGGCGACGGTTACCTCAAAGAATGGCGCAGGAGAAGGATATAGCTTTCTGGCAGTGACATATTTTCCACAAGAAGTTGCCCCCTCAGTATCGTCTGCGCTGAAGCGTTTCACTGCCGTGTTCGGGATGGGAACGGGTGGTTCCACTTCGCCAAGACCACCAGAAAGCTACCTTACCCTCCTGTCTTTACTATATTACACGCAAAACCTGCGTAGACAACCACCCTTGAAGGACCGTTGTCATTACCCTCTGGTGTCATTCTATCACATTTCATGCTGCGGGTAAATAGTACAATGATACGACTTACCACTGTTAAGGATGTTATACGCTGTTATTCTGCATAATCTCTTGAATGGTCCGGTTATCGGACAAACCGGGAAGGCCCTACCTGGGAGCACGGCACCTTTCAAAGTGTAAATGACCCCTGCCTGACCTGTCATTGCGAGCCCTTCATTAAAAAGGGAAGGGGGGAAGAAAAAGAAAGAGGGGCTGCGCCCATCAGAAGGGGCGTAACCCCTTAGGCTCTCCGCTTGTGGACTATTCTCCAGGTTCTTACCAGAATAGTGCCACACTCCCTTAGGTGCGAATGAACCCTGCCCATCCTGTCATTGCGAGCCGGGGCTCTGAGGTCGGATGTCAATAGTGGACACCAAACCATTCATGCTGCTAGCAGTCCTGCATAGAATCTTTGCTCGTAGACCACCGGTGACAGGAACCCGAGTCTTGCCTGTCGGCGCTGCCGGTTATAGAATACCTCGATATACTCTGTGATGTCCCGTATCGCCTCCTG
>DAOUVG010000124.1 GCA_030667735.1 Dehalococcoidales bacterium | reverse complement strand
TCTCTGGACACCGCCACCAGCCAACTGGAAAATAAACCGCCGGGCATGGCGCACAATCCGTCGCCCCATCCTGCTCAGCTTCACTTGAAGACTGCACACTTCGATGGTTTGTGTGGCTCCCGCTGCTTGATATTGCCTTGCGCCCCTGATACAATGTGGGCACCTGTCCAGCCCCGGGAGCGTTCACCCTGATGTGTCTGAGGTAGCCGTTCGAGAGTCCGGAGTATACATACGGGTTTCTGTGGAGGATGTGGTGCAGGAGTGGTTGAGGACTTGGTGCCTGCCTGGGATGACGTGACCAGTCGGGCTTGAACACCCGAAACAGCTATGGCTGTCGGCTGGCCGGCGCCACGCCCCAGTCACCAGGTTCCCCTCTGCGAAGACCGGTCCAGGCACAGAATACCGGGTTCCATATTGAATGCGAGGTATCCTTGCTGGCAGAAAACCAGATTAAGTAAGACCCTGCTCGGATGCAGGACGTTGGCCTTGTGAAGGGGGTGAAAGGGGCGGGGCCAAACCAGGTGAAGAGATTATAGAAAGGAGTCTATCATGACTGCATTATTAGTTTTTGGTGTTATCGCCCTTGTCGTTGGGTCTTTCGTCTGGCTGACAAACAGAGGAAGTCAGGGAGATCCGAATGCTCGGCGGTGGGGTTTTATTGGCAGCGGTGTTGCAGTAGTTGTGATCGTTGCCAGTCTTATCTTCGGCTCGTTTGCCACTGTCCCTGCCGGCCACCGCGGGGTAGTCATTCGGTTCAGTGCCGTCACCGGCAGAATCCTCGACGAGGGCCTCCAGACAAAGCTGCCGTTCCTTGAGTCCGTGGTGAAGATGTCAGTTCAGACGCAGAAATATGAAGCTGATTCGTCAGCAGTAACGAATGACCTTCAGGATGTCAGCACCACAATTGCTCTCAACTGGCGCCTGGACCCGAGTATGGCCGCCGAGGTCTACAGAACACTGGGACTGGATTTCATTAACCGGATTGCCGCTCCGGCCATTCAGGAGACCATCAAGCAGGTAACGTCCAAATTCAACGCAGAAGACCTTATCCTGAGACGTGACGAGGTTAAGAATGCCATCGCCGAAAGCCTGTCGACCCGCCTGGCAGAGCGTGGTATCATCACCGAGATGCTATCGATAACTAACTTCGAATTCAGCGCGACATTCACCGCAGCAATCGAGGCCAAGGTTGCCGCCGAGCAGGCCGTACTGGAAGCCCAGAACAGGCTGGAAAGTGTCAAGGTCGAAGCGCAACAGAGAGAAGAGCAAGCTAGGGGAGAGGCAAACGCCCGAATAGCCCAGGCCGAGGGAGAAGCTGAGTATATCAGGGTTGTCACTGAGGCCCAGGTTGCCGCCAACAAGGCCATCGCCGGGTCTCTAACACCAGAGGTCTTGCAGTACATACTGCTCGACCGGCTCGGAGAAGACATCAAGGTCATCGTCATACCGTCGGGCCAGGGCCTGGACCTAGTACTCCCGGAGATTATCCCCTGAACAGAACAGGCGGTAGTCTCAGTGACGGCGAGTTCCGCGAGATGAAGAGGCAGCCCTTACCGGAGAGGGCGCTGAGGCACAAGGAGATTCCGGGGGCGCAGGGTCTCATCCCAAGGGATGACTGACTGGGGAGCCGTCGCACATTCTGGCTATTTGTTACATATGGTGGCACCGTAGCGGAGATTGACCGTCAGGAGTCACGGGTATAATATTGTTGAAAGAGTAATGATGCATCCTGGTCGGTGTAAGGGAGGAGCATACATCTGGAAGATTTGGAGGGGCTAGTATACAGCATGCAAAGGTTCGCAATCCATGATGGTCCTGGGATTCGGACCTTGGTATACATGAAGGGATGCCCGTTAACGTGCCTGTGGTGTTCTACTCCTCAGTCACAGAAGAATACCTTTGAAGTTCTCCATATCGAGCTTCACTGCAAGAAGTGCGGACGCTGTGTTGAGGCATGTCCTGTTGAAGTGATTACGCTATCCGAAGAGGAGGGCGTTCAGATTGACAGAGAACTCTGTAACGGTTGTGGTCAATGTGTTGAAGACTGCCCCAACCAGGCTCTTGAACTCCTGGGCAAATACATGACAGTTGAGGAGCTTTTCCGGGAGGTAGACAAGGACAGTCCGTTCTACAGGCGGTCAAATGGCGGGGTCACGGTTGGTGGTGGTGAACCCACCATGCAGCATGAATTTGTGGCTGCCTTTCTTAAAAGGTGCAAGCAGCGGTATATCCACACGGCGATGGAAACATGCGGCTATGTGAAGTGGGAACACCTGGAAAAGCTTATCGAGCGCAATCCCGATGCCAGGGGAATGACGACAAGGGAGTATTGGCAGAAGTTTGTTGTCCCCAACACGCCGGCGCCTCTGAAAAGGGAAATCACACCCGAGGACATCGGGTATGCCGTTGTCTTTCTAGCTTCGGAGGATGCCAGGACTATTACCGGTCAGTCCTTGAGTGTCGACTGCGAATTGTATCCGGCCTAGCAGCAACACAGGGTGTCTGCCATTGATAGATTGACGATGTGAGACTCTTCATTGTTACCTTGTTGACTTTGGTACTACTGCTGGGTTCGTGCACGACACCAGCTAAGCCGTCATCTTCGCCGGCGCCTGATATTACGTCTCCGCCGGTATCTCCGCCGGTGTCTGCACCGGCACCTGTTACCAGTCCACCGGAAGAATCTGATTCCGCTCCACCACCAGAGTCAGTACCCGGACAAGCGCCGGTAGAACTGGTGTCAAAGGTCGACCCACTGGAGGAGTGGTGGCTTGAACCACAGACCTTCACCTACCAGGGAGAGCCTGAGTACCTGGCCGAAGAGAAATACACCGTAGTCTGGTGGGGTAGAGGACTGACCTCTCCGGAGAAGATTCGTAACGAGATAAGCAAGGATATAGACCGCTATCATGCGCTGGGTATCAGGTACATTGTGCCCATTTCCATTCTGGACATAGAAGATTCTGCTGACCTCTCCGTGATAAAAGAGGTATCTGCCGAAATGATGGCGGCGACGGTGCTAAAGCTTGATGGTTCTCCACTGGTCCTCATCGAGGGTTTTGGTGGTGACCCTGAAGCGACACAGTACGCCTATGATATCAATCACCCGGAGTGGCGTGATTATGTTCTCGAACAAGCGCTGGCAGCAGTGGACGCCGGAGCGGATGCCATCAGTATTGATGACACAGATGGTAACGTGCAATGGGTGCGAAGTGGTCTGGGGAGCTTCAACCCGGCCAGCGAGGCAGGGTTCAGGCAGTACCTGAAGGACAAGTACTCGCTTGATGAACTCGGTGAACTCGGTATCAGCGATATCGACAGCTTCGATTACTCCGACTTCCTTACCGAAAATGGGTGGACTATGGCTGCCCTCAGGCTCGACAGCTACCCGGGCCATGCGGACTTCCCGCTTTACCATGATTTCTTTGACTTCCAGGCCCGGGCAATGGCCGAGTCCATCAATCTCATCATGGAGACGGCCAGACAATACGCCCGGGAGGAATACTCCCGCCCGCTGATATTCACCCAATGTTGCGGATACTCCGACTGGTCGGCGCAATACATCAGGCCGTACTACGACCTGTTGACTGCCGGCGGCGTCATGTACAGTAAAGAGAGGTCCTTTCAGCACATCGTATCATACAAGCTCGGAGTGGCTGCCAGCGGAGCACCCATAGTCGGCTGGCTCGGTGATACCGAAGCCATACTCAGCCACTATAACATCGCTGACCTGTACAGCATCTATGTTGCCGAAGGCTATGCCAACCAGTCGCAGCTTGTCGGCATGCCGGGGCGCGGTCGGCGTGCAGAGTACCATGATTTCATATTCAGCAACCCGGGTGTTTTTGATTTCGGTTCCTGGGAGAGCGAAGCCCGCGTTGGCTTGCTGTATTCCCTGACAACTATGACCGACGAGGACTTCTACGGCCGGACACACGTCCTGTTTTTCAACATCGGGCAACTGCTAACCGACTGCCATTACCAGTATGATGTCGTGTACAGTCGCGGTGATGACCTGACAGCAGACAGGCTGGCCGGGTACGAGGTCATTGTCTTGCCCCAGTCTCATCGGTTCACTGCCACCGAAGAGAAATCACTCCTGGACTTTGTTCAATCAGGAGGCAGCCTGGTCTATATCGGTGAGACATCAGACCGGCCACTCCTCTTTGCTGACGAGGAGAACCAACCGGAAAACATAACCCATACTTCAGAATGGGTAGGTATTTCAGATACCTACTGCCATCATATCCAGTACCAGGCGATGAATAACCTGAATCTTGGCTTACCCCAATACTACCGGGCCCCTGTGGAACAACCGCCTGTCATAGACTTGGAACAGACCAGGGCTGACTTCCGGGACCTGATAGACAGTCATCTGGATAAGAGGGTGACCACCGGCATTCTTGGCGGCAGCGTTGGCGTTGTGCTCTGGCGCAACGGGGCCAGGCTGAACGCACACATTATTAACTACGATTTCGACTACGCAACCAGTCAGATTCGCGAAAAGACCGATCTCTCACTGATGATAGACGGTAATCTCCTTCCCGGGATTTCAAGGGTCACGGTGCTATCGCCGGACTTTCCTGAGGCAGTTGAACTTCCCTTTGACATTACGGATGGGTTTATCCATATTACCGTTCCCGCCTTGCGTGTCTGGGACATCATTGTCATGGAGTAGTGTCTTGAGTGATAATAGCCCCTCTGAATCACTACACCTGGCACCACCGGCAGAACGCATTTGATGATGAAGTCGTGTCTTCCGATGCTCCTCTGACTGTACAAGTAGTCATTCTGTCACTACGAAGGGGGAGTGTGGGGGCCGTGCATACAGGGTGAGTAGCGCCGTTATTGCAGAGATCCGGCTCTTAGTGTATAATAGTAAGTTAGTACAAGTTTAGGTTGTTACAAGCTTCGTGGAATCCCCTTCAGATTCACTTTAAGTACTGGATGACCCGAACTCTAGTGGAAACATTAAAGAGAGGAGGTCATCCAATGAGTTTTCAGGACAAGTCCATCCAGTGTTCCGACTGCGGGACTGACTTCACCTTCAGCGCTGGTGAACAGGAACTGTTCCAAACCAGGGGCTTCACAAACGACCCCAAGCGCTGTCCGGCATGTCGCCAGGCAAGGAAGTCAGAGCGACCAGGGAACAGCAGCTACGGGGCCCCACGTCAGATGTTCCCCGTAACTTGTGCCGAGTGCGGAAAAAGCACCGAAGTTCCTTTTGAGCCTCGCGGTGACAAACCTGTATACTGCAGTGACTGCTATCGCAACATCAGACCAGCCAGATAAGCGTGTTTGAGATCTGCAAGTTACACGGGCCGGAGATGTGCGGCCTGTGTAACTTGTCATGTCAGTTTGGAGTGCTATGTCGTTAGAAGTGCGAATACATGAAGGCGAATCCCAGGATTCCCTGTTGCGGCGTTTCCAGAAAATGATTCAGATGGGGGGCATCTTGCGTGAGGCG
>DAOUVG010000087.1 GCA_030667735.1 Dehalococcoidales bacterium | reverse complement strand
TGGCGAGGTCCCGCGGCAAACGCCTGATATCGGTGGACAAGGCTAACGTGCTGGAATCGTCCCGCCTGTGGAGACAGGTGACCGAAGAGGTGGCGGAAGGATACCCGGACATCGAGTTGGAGCACATGCTGGTGGATGCCTGCGCCATGCGCCTCATCCAGAACCCCGGCTACCTGGACGTCCTGGTTACGGAAAATACCTTCGGTGATATCCTCACCGACGAGGCTTCGATGCTGGCCGGCTCAATGGGAATGCTGCCCTCAGCCAGCCTGGCCGGTGTACCCCAGGACGGAGTCAGGATATACGGTATGTATGAGCCGATTCACGGCAGCGCCCCCCGTCGCGCCGGACTCGACATGGCCAATCCCTGTGCCCTGATTCTCAGCGTGGCGATGATGCTGCGCTATTCCTTCGGACTGCCGGAAGAAGCCGGAGCAGTCGAGAAGGCAGTCGACCGCGTGCTGGAGGCAGGCTACCGCACCTATGATATTGTCAGCGAAGGCCAGACAAAGGTGGGCACCAGTGAGATGGGCAGCCGGATTGCGGAGAGGATAGGAGGGTAGGGTTTGTCACTTAAACTCTATGACACAACACTCCGGGACGGCTCGCAGAAGGAGGGCGTCTCCTTCTCGGTCGTCGACAAGCTCCGGATTGCCCGGAAGCTTGACGAGCTTGGCATTCACTACATCGAGGGCGGCTGGCCCGGCTCCAACCCCAAGGACGCCGAGTTCTTCGAGAAGGCAAAGGGCCTGAAGCTGTCCACTGCCCGGATTGCCGTCTTCGGGAGCACCCGGCGGCCGAAAACGCGGGCTGAGACGGATGGTAACCTCATTGCCCTGACAGAATCAGGGGCAGAGATAGCCACAATCGTCGGCAAGTGCTCAGACCGGCAGGTTACCCAGGTGCTGGAAACCAGCCTTGAGGAGAACCTGAGCATGATTGCCGAGTCAATACAGTACCTCAAGGAACGGGGTTTGAGCATCTTCTTTGACGCCGAGCACTTCTTTGATGGCTTCAAGAGTGACCCGGACTATGCCCTCCGTTGTCTGTCGGTGGCCGCCGAGGCCGGGGCAAGCTGCCTGGTGCTCTGTGATACCAATGGCGGTGCTCTACCCGAAGAGATAGCGCGGGCGGTAGAAGCCTCGGTGAAATCAATAAATATAGAAACAGGTATCCACACCCATAATGATGGCGGGCTGGCGATGGCCAACACCCTGGCGGCAGTCAAAGCCGGGGCAACCCATGTCCAGGGTACTATCAATGGCTACGGCGAGCGCTGCGGAAACGCCAATCTCTGCACCATCATCCCTACCCTCAAGCTCAAGATGGGCGTTGACTGCGTCACCGATACCCAGTTGGCCCGTCTGACCGAGGTCTCTCACCTTGTCAGTGAGGCTGCCAATCTCATGCCGGATGCTTCCCTGCCGTATGTCGGTCTCAGCGCCTTCAGTCACAAAGGCGGGATTCACGTTTCCGGTGTCACCAAGTGGGCGGACGCTTACCAGCATATTGACCCTTCCCTGGTCGGGAACCGTTTGAGGGTGGTTGTTTCCGAGCTATCCGGCAAGGGCAACATCATCTATAAAGCAAGGGAGCTCGGGCTGGACATGCCACTCCAGGGTGCCGAGGCAAAGAAGCTGCTGGAACAGGTCAAGCTGCTGGAGAGCCGCGGCTTTCAGTACGACAACGCCGAGGCCTCCTTTGAGCTGCTGGTACATCGCGCCCGGCCCGACTACCGGCCGCCGTTTGAGCTGGTGGACTTCATGGTGCTCGTGGAGAAGAGGCGACGCACACCCACCGGGGAAGGCCCTGAGGAGACGCTTGCCGAGGCGATGGTAAAAGTGAGGGTCGGCCCTGACATCATGCATACCGTTGCCGAAGGTAACGGCCCGGTCAATGCCCTGGACCAGGCGCTGCGCAAGGCCCTGGTCCAGTTCTACCCCGCCCTCTCCGCGGTCAAGCTGGTCGACTACAAGGTCCGCATCCTCGAAGAGAGCATCGGTACCGAGTCGCAGGTACGCGTCCTCATTGAGTCCAGTGACGGCACCGACGACTGGCGAACGGTGGGTAGTTCCGTCAACATCATCGAAGCCAGCTGGCTGGCACTGGCCGACAGCCTGGAGTACTGGCTGGTGAAGCACGTGGCCGAGAGCCGGTAGACCACTCAAGAACAGTTCTCCTCTTGACATCTTCCTTGTCGCACAAGTACAATCCGTGCCACTGGCAGCGCAAGTGGCACGCTATTAGCAGTTTGGAGGTGCGATATGGAAGAGCAACGGAGCACGGTGGTCCACCTGGAGATGAAATTCAGCACGGCCTTTATCATCGGTCTGGGAATTGCCCTGGCCGCGTTGGTGGTGATGATTATCCCCTGGATCGTGATGCTCGTCCTGGTAGCGCCCCTGAGTGTGGCATACTCCGGGTGACCGGGTACTACGGATTACCCGGCAATTCTCCTATCTCGGGGACCAGCCTGATATAGTCCTCCACCGGTACACTTTCGCCGGCCACGTTGAGGGCTCGGTGCCCGGCAGGTGACAGCACCACCACACCAAGGACTTCCCTGGAACCAGAGCCGATGATGCCACGACTGCCCATCCGGCAATGTGCCGCCGTCCGAAGAATCGGCACCAGTGTCACCTGTCCAACAGTAATGCGCTCGCCGGCGCTTATTTCCTCTTTTTCCACCGTGAAACCACCATCAACCTGATAACGCGCAAACCCAGGGGAGAAACGACAAAACGAACGGCATTCGCCGCCACCTGTGCCGGAAAGACCATCACTGCACCCTGCAGGCTGGCCTCAAAGCAAAATCCTTCAAAGACGGGTTCCATCCGGAATCGGACGGCCCCGGAAGGACTGCGAAAGGAAAAAACAGGCCAGCAAACACCATACATCAGGCCGGTGTCTGCCGGGTCGGGCAGGCCCAACCGGAGGCTGGCATCCATCTCCCTGATGCGAAGGCTGCGGAATATCCGTCTGAACAGACGGACGACCCCGGCCACCAGTTCCCCGGTCTTGAGTACCGAGACGAGAAGAGCCAGGTCGGGCTTCTTCCTGGCCTTCTCCACCTTCGGCGGGCGTCTTGTCCTGCCGGGAAGTAGCTCCTTCCCCACCAGCCCGAAGAACCAGCCCACCCTCAGCCGTCCCTCGCCTTTCCGGTACGTCGCGACGTCAAACGTCAGGTCGACCGGTATGGAGAACAGCAGGATGACCAGCAGAACAATGCCCGCAATAATGTACAGGGCAAGCACTCTACTGTCTACTCTTCTTTCTTTTCCCGGCGCTTCTCCACCATCATGGTGATACCCTCGGCCACGGCCTCGACCAGGGCAGCCGATGCCCCCCTGATGGGCTCAATCCGCACACCCTCCGCATTGACGACGATGATGCCGAGAGGTTTGACTCCGCCACCGCCGCCGGTACCGGTGCCGCTACCCTCAGTCTTCTCCTTACCGGCACCGGTGCCGCCACCACCACCGAAGCCGAATCCCATACTGACCAGCGGTATGATGGTGTTGCCTTCGATGGTCATTGGCTCACCAATCACCGCCTTGGTCGAAAGGATTCGCTCGATTTCGCCGAGAGTTGTTTTGACCAGTTGCTCTACGTCTGCCATTGCTCTTTTACCTCCTGTTATGTTAGCCCTTGATGACGCCCATCGGTATTGTCCGCACTATCTTACGGGAAATGCCCGCCTTCTGGGTCACATCAACCACTTCGTCCACGTCCTTATAGGCCTCGGGGGCCTCCTCGGCCAGACCGCCCATGCTTCCTGTCATGACTGTTATTCCCCTGGCCGCCAGTGACCTGGCGACATCGGCACCCCGCTGACTCCGCTTGGCCGCCGACCGACTCTGCGCCCTGCCCGCACCGTGACAGGTAGAACCAAAGGTCGTCTCCATGGCGGTCTCGGTACCCACGGCAATGTAAGAGCCGCGACCCATGTCGCCGGGAATCAGCACCGGTTGCCCTATCTCCCGGCAGGCTTGCGGGATGTCCGGGCGGGAAGGCGCGCGTTGCTCCCTTGCGGTGGACGCAGACGGTGAGTTTCTTGCCATCTACGGTGTGCTCTTCTATCTTGGCGATATTATGGGCCACGTCGTAGACCTGCTCCAGTCCCAGCTCGCGGCGGCTCTTGCCGAAGACCTTGACCAGGGACTCCCTGACCCAGTGGGCGATGCACTGCCGGTTAGTCCAGGCGTAGTTGGCAGCACAGGCCATCGCCTCCAGGTAGGCCTGCCCCTCCGGCGACTGAATCGGTGCGCAGGCAAGCTGGCGGTCGGGGAGGTTGATACCATACTTCTTTACCGCGTTCCCCAGCATGGCAACGTAGTCCGTGCAGACCTGGTGCCCCAGCCCCCGGGAACCGCAGTGCACCATGACAACCACCTGGCCGACCTCCTCAATACCCATCGCCCGGGCGGCATCGCGGTCATATATCTCGCTCACCCGCTCCACCTCGAGGAAATGGTTGCCTGAGCCCAGAGTCCCCAGTTGCGGTATCCCGCGCTGTTTAGCCTTGTTGCTGACTTTCTCCGGATTGGCCCCCCTGATGCAGCCGGACTCCTCGGTGGCGTCAACGTCCGCCGGCTCACCATAGCCCTTTTCCACTGCCCAGAGGCTGCCCTTAACCATGACCTCGTCCAGTTCCTTCTCGCTTATCCGCAGCTTGCCCTTCGAACCCAGTCCGGAAGGCACGTTAACATAGAGCTCGGCAATCAACGACTCTATCTTTGGAATTACTTCTTCGGCGGTAAGACTCGTTGTCAGGAGTCTGACGCCGCAGTTGATGTCAAACCCTACCCCGCCCGGTGACACGACGCCGTCGGATACCCTGGTAGCCGCGACTCCGCCGATGGGAAAGCCGTAACCCCAGTGGACGTCCGGCATGGCCAGAGAATGCCCGACGATACCGGGGAGGAAGGCCACGTTGGCCACCTGCTGGAAGACCTGCTCTTGTAGGATATGCTCCAGCATCGCCTCGCTGGCAAAGAGCCGGCCGGACACTCTCATGCCCTCTTTGTAGCTTGTGGGTATCTCCCAGCAGTAGTCGTCAAGCCGGTCCAGCGTCTCTCGCCACGTCATCTTCACCTCCGTGTGCCCGGCTCTATATGTCAAACAATACCCGCACCCGGCTGCCGTTGCTGCTGTCAACCTCGAGCATGTGGTAGGTGGCAGCCTTGACCCCCACCTTCAGTATGTGACGGGAGATGTCAACGACCTCGCCACAGGCTCTGGCTTTGAGTCGGGTAGTGCTGAGGTCGGTGATGTCGAACCGCTTGAAGAGCATGCCCTCAGCATCGAACAGGAAGATAAGCTCATTCAGCCACGCTACGAGCAGGCTTTCCCGGTCAGGCGCAGTCACCTCGATATCGCGGTACTCTGTCTCGTTAATACCGTCGGGTTCGGTAATCAGGCTGAAGAGGGCCCGGCCGGCATTGGCAAACGCCTCAGCAATGCTGGCACCGTAGGCCACAATGCCAACATCGGCGGTATGCTCCATGAGCTCGAAGTCCTTCACCATCTGCCCCCAACCGCACGGCCGCTCTACAGTAATTATATCATCATCAATGCCAAATACAAGTTGTGAGGGGTCCAGTACTTAAAGTGCCTTGTTGCTGTGAGGTTCCCGGAGTTCCTCCATAATGCTGAAAACGAGAAACAATTCGAGGCTACGCAGGCGTGGGAATCGTTTCCAACGTTATGTAAATGCACACATCTACTGGTTGGCGCAGGGGGTGGGGCGGGATTCCCCGAGAAGAGGGTTCCGCCCCACCATACTTGCGATGGCGGGGCCGTCCTGTCTTTCTGTCCGGGTGCGTCCGGTTTTCATCAGTTTAATATGGGGAATGCAGGGTCATAGCGCCGGGTCTCAGATAGCGGAAGCCGACGGGCCACGGTATCACCACTGGGAGAACATCGGGATGTCTGATTGTCTTGTACTATGACGATTCGTCCGGCAAAGAGGCTGTGAGTATTTTGCTCTGGAAAGTGTTAACACCTATTATTCAGAGTCATCGTCACTTTCATGGTAATATTAATCGGAGGGATAGTCACTACCAAGGAGGTAAATATGCCATCAGTAGATGTGGTGAGTAAGGTGGACCTGCAAGCACTGGACAATGCAATCAACAACGTCAGGCGTGAAATCTCCACCCGATACGATTTCAAAAACATAAAGTCTGAGATTACTTTCGACAGAAAAGCTAAGTCTATTCATATTGTTACTGGAGACGATTGGAAGGTCAAAGCAGTTACAGAGATGCTCATTGGTCAATGCAACTGGCTTAAAGTGGACCCCAAGTGTCTGGACATTAAGGAGATCGAAGCCACCTCCCATGGCACAGTAAAGATGGATATCCTTATCAAGGAGGGTATTCCCAAAGAGACTGGCCAGAAAATTGTCAAACTCATCAAGGGTCTTAAGGTCAAGGTCCAGACAGCAATTCAAGACGACCAGGTCAGGCTCACTGGTAAGAAGATCGATGACCTCCAAGAAATAATGCAGATGCTTAAGGGGCAGGATTACAACATTCCTCTGCAGTTTACCAACATGAAGAACTGATGCCCCCTGATTTGGCACATTACAGATAGCTGGACCATTGCACGAACATCGGGATGTTTGATTGTCTTGTACTATAATTCTTCCGTCGAAAAAGAGTCCGTAAGCATTTTGCCCCGGCAGGAACCATTGACAATGAATTATAC
>DAOUVG010000152.1 GCA_030667735.1 Dehalococcoidales bacterium | reverse complement strand
TCAGTGCTTTGCCAACAATAGTATACTCGCGGTACCTGGCTGTCAATCTCTCCACTATGGAGCCCTGCAACAGCCCCCTGGCCTTGCGAGCCGTGCCCCGCACGCCCTGGGTTTCTCTTTTGGTAGCACGGTGAGGTTCTCACTCACGGAAGAGGTCATACTACTCCCATTGTTTTCACCTGGCTCGCTGAGTCCCCAAACTCAGAAGCCAAAGTCTCTATCTACAACACCAGTCAGCACATGACATGAGTAAGGAACAAAGGGCGCTCTCTACAGAGAGCGCCCTTTCAGGTTGCTTATTGATATGTGTCCCGGTCTACTTCCCGACGTTCCTCAGCTTTGGTCTGGTGACTACGGAGGGCTGTACTACCGGAGAGTAGGTGAAGGCATAGGCCTCGGTGACGTCACCGTATTTCTTCCTGAGTTCTTCGAGCGTGCCGGCGTCCAGGGCGTGAGGCGGACAGGCCTCCACGCAGATGGGCTTCTTGCCGTCTGCCCACCGCTCGATGCAGAGGTCGCACTTCTGCATACGTGCCTTTTCTTCGTCGGCAAACTGTGGCGAACCGTAGGGGCAGGCGTCCTTGCAGAGGTGTCCGGCGCAGTTGAGGCACCTTTCCGCCTCTCTGATTGCTGCTTCCTTACTGAGACCGAGGGCTACCTCACTGAAGCCGGAGACACGCTGGTCAACCGGCAGCAGGGGCATGACCTCACGGGCCTGCTTCTCTTTATCCGGAGGAATATCCACCTTGATATCGGCGATATTGACCGCCTCTTCGGGCAGCACACGGAGGACGTCTCCCTGGAGATAGCGGTTGATGTAGAAGGCGGCCTTCTGCCCGCTGGCGATAGCGTCGACTGCGCTGGTTGGCCCGTTCACGGCATCACCGGCGGAGAAGATTCCCCGGCGTCCGGTCATCATCGTTTCCGAATCGGCGGCAATTGTGCCCATCGGGCTGGTCTCGATGCCACCATCACCTGCCAGGCCGGTAAGCTCGGGGGTCTGCCCGATGGCGAAGATGACGGTATCGGCAGCAAAGGTCTGCTCGCTGCCTTCAACCTTCCGGAATGCGGGGCGTCCGTTCTCGTCGAATACCAGGCCTTCAATACCGTGGCACTCCGCTCCGGAGACACGGCCGTCATCACTGAGGATGCGTACCACGTTCAGCGAGGGATGGAGTAGTATACCTTCCTGCTCAGCCTGCTCCTGTTCGCTGGATTCGGCAGGCATATCCTCTGCACCTTCCAGGCAGGCGACATGTACCTCGGTGGCCCCGAGTCGTATGGCGGACCGGGCGCAGTCGATGGCGACATTACCGCCGCCTACTACCAGTACCTTCGGTCCTACCTTGAGTGCTTTCCCGGCATTGACGTCCTTCATAAAGGACGTCCCGACGAAGGCATCATCGAGGTCGGCGCCGGGGATATCCAGCTTCTGGCCCTTGTGTGCCCCCAGGGCGAGCAGCACCGCACCGTAGCCCTGGCCGAGCAGGTCACCAAGTCCTTTATCCAGGTCTACCGGCGTGCCGGTCCTGATTTCCACACCGAGTGCTTCGATGTAGTCGATATCTCTCTTGAGCATTTCGCGGGGCAGGCGGTGTTCCGGTATCCCCACGGCCAGCATCCCGCCTGCCACCGGCAGGGACTCGAAGACGGTCACGCCGTATCCCATCCGGATGAGGTCATAGGCGGCGGCAAGGCCAGCCGGTCCGGAGCCAACGATGCCGACCCTGTCCGGCTGCGTCTGTGGCAGGGACTGCGGTAGCTCCTGGGGGACGTTGTCGGTCACGAAGCGTTTCAGGGCTTCGATGGCGACCGGTTCATCGAGGTCCTTACGACGGCATTCGGTCTCGCACGGGTTGAGGCATATCCGGCCGCACACCGAAGGCAGCGGCATATTGCGCCGGACAACGTCCAGTGCCTCTTTGAACTTGCCCTTAGCGATGAGGGCAATATACGCCGGAATACGGATATGGGCGGGACACGCAATATGGCAAGGGGCTTCCTGCTCCCCGTAGAGTCCGTTGCCGTTCGTGGATGAGATGATACCGCAGGTCTTCTCTTCGCGGCACTTGTCCCGGTCGATAACGACTATTCCATCTTCGTCTCTCTTCGTGACTGCTTCGTTGGGGCAAACAAAGGCGCAGACCGGTTCGCTACAGTGGTAGCACGGTGTGGCCATGTGGCTGACGAAGACATCGGGGAACTTGCCCTCCTCCTGGTAGAGCAGCCTCATCCACCTGGCGGGACCGGCGGGGATATCATGCCAGTCCTTGCAGGCGATAGAGCAAGCAAAACATCCAGTACATCGGTTCTGATCAAAATAAAATCCCAGTTGCATCGTCATGTCTCCTTAGGCCTTGTTAACTTCGACGAGTGACGTTTTCAGTATGGCCGCGCCACCCGGTGAATAAGCATCATCGGTAACAGTATTTGTACAACCGCCGCGGTCAATTCCCTCGTCGTCAGGATTGAACCAGGCGCCCTCGTATATGGAAATAACGCCGGGGATAATGCGCCTGGTTACCCAGGCCTTGATAGCCAGTTTTCCGCGGTCATTGAATACATAGACCTCGTCACCGTCCCGGATACCCCGGGATTCGGCGTCGGCGGGATTAATCCACATCACGTGGGGGTCTACCTCGACCAGCCAGTCCACGTTCTGGAGCGTGGAGTGGACTCTTACCCGGGGGTGTGGCGTGAGAAGCTGGAGCGGGTACTTTGCCGCCAGCGGGTGGTTCTTGTCTTCCCGTCCGTCTGCGATATACTTTGGAACGGGGGGAGTATGCGGGTCGTTAAGGTCCGCCAGTCGCTGTGAGAATATCTCTATCTTGCCCGAGGGTGTACTGAAGGGGTTGTTTTCAGGGTCTTCAATCTGAGCCTTGAAAGCTATATATGGTTCATCAAGTTTGATGCGGTGGATAGCTTCGCTCTTGAACTTGTCGTAGTCCGTGATGTGCTGCTGGTACTCCGGGTTCGTAGCGATGAATATACGCAGCCATTCGTCTTCGGTCTTGTCGTTGAAGTCCTCGAAACCCATCTTCTCAGCGAACAGGTTGCCGATTTCCCAGTCAGATTTACATTCGCCCAGCGGCTCAATTGACTGGTTCGAGTATGTTAAGTATGGTCCGGCGGGCCACGGCCGGGTGAGTTCGTTCTTCTCGGCAAAGCTCTTCACCGGCAGGACAATATCCGCATATCTGGCCGTCGGTGTCAGGAACATATCCTGGACGGCGAAGAATTCCAGGCCCTTCAGTGCCCTGACGCCCTTGTTGGCGTTGCCGCGCTGGTTCAGCGGATTACCACCGGCAAACCAGGCCGCCTTGATATCCGCCGGGTAACCGCCGGCGGTACCCTTGAGGAAGCCGTCCCAGATTTTATTAACATGGATGCGGCGCACCAGGCGGAGGTTAATGTCCAGAGTACCTCGTATTGAGGGGCCGCCGGCTTCGGCGGGATTTCTCATACCGGGGACTCCGGCAGAACGGAACATGTGTCCGTAGGGGATGCCCATCAAGCCACCGCAAGCGCTGCCACCGGGTTTCCCGATGTTACCCGTCATTGCGGTAAGGGTTATGGCGCAGCGGTTGTATTGCTCTCCGTAGGCAGCCCGTGCCGGTCCCTGGCAGTCCATGAGACAGGCCGGGTTGGTGGTGGCGTACAGTCGTGCCAGGTCAGTGATGCGCTGCGCCGGTACTCCGCAGATTGCCTCTGCCCAGGCCGGAGTCTTCTCGACGCCGTCCTCAATACCGAGGACATAATCTTTTAATTCATCTAATCCGACGGTGTATTTATCGAGGAAAGCCTGGTCTTGCAGGTTTTCTTTAATAATGACATTGGCCATGGCCAACATCATGGCGGCATCCGTGCCCGGGAGTATGGGAATCCATTCCGTAGCCAGTGTGGCGGCAGAATCATGATAACGGGGGTCGATTGAGATTATGGGGATGCCGGCCTCCCTTGCCTTGGTGAGGTTGTAGATGGCATCCGTACCGGAGACCATTCGTACCGGGTCCCATCCCCACATGATGATGAGCTTGGCGTTCAGCAGGTCTTCCCGGCTGTGACCAACCATGACATCACCGTAGGTCGACATAACTGCCCAAACGGCACCTTCAGATGAGATATTGCCGTAGCCGGAGGTAAAACCTCCGAACATCGCCAGTGCCTTGGCGAGGGAACCGGCGGTGTGAAGGGCGCCCATGTGGCCGCCACCGCCGTAGAACAGGGCGCTATTGCCGTAGGTCTCTTTAATCCGTTTTAACTGACCGACAATAGTGTCCATTGCCTCGTCCCACGAAATCCGCTCGAACTCGCCCTTGCCCCTCTCACCAACCCTCTTCATGGGATACAGGAGCCGGTCCGGGTGGTAAATCCAGTGGCGGTAGGCCCGGCCTCGCCAGCAAGCCCTGAGCTGGTTTTCCTCATCCTCGTAGTCGTCGCCCTCGATTCTGGTTATCACGCCATCCTTGACGTGAACCCGGAGCGGGCAGCGCCCGCCGCAATCGAAGGCAGAGGTACAGAGGACAATGTGCTCGCCATCGGCTAGACTGGTTTCTTGCGTGCTCATATCCACCTCCCTGCAGATAGGTATAACCGATAATTCTTTCAGTATTCTAACCGTCTTCACTAACGGGGTCAACATTAACGGGGGAAGATTGCGCGCCACCGGGAAGTGGCGTGCCACCGGGGAGTGGCGCATTGTTGTGCTCCTAGCAGGGTGATGAGAAACCCTTTCGACCAATCCCCGTGCGGCCCAGATGGGCCGCCTTCCCCTTCCTGTCCAGGAAGAGCCTTC
>DAOUVG010000085.1 GCA_030667735.1 Dehalococcoidales bacterium | reverse complement strand
CTTGATCACCGGGTAGCCCACGAGTTCCTGGGGGCGGTGGTGGCCGAAGCAGGCCGCCGGAAGCTGCTATCAGAGGATCACTTCACCGTGGATGGCACCTTGCTGGAAGCATGGGCCTCGTTAAAGAGCTTCCGCCCGAAAGACGGTGATGATGCAACGGTGGCTGGCGAAAAGAATCCCGGAGTCAACTTCCACGGTGAACACCGTACTAACGCCACGCACGAGTCGACCACCGACTCTGAAGCACGGCTGGCTAGGAAAGGGGTGGGTAAAGAAGCAAAACTATGCTTTGCTGGTCATGTTCTCATGGAGAACCGCACTGGCCTGGTGGTGGACGTAGCGGCCACCCGGGCAACCAGGACTGCTGAGCGGGAAACTGCACTCGACATGCTGGAAAACGTACCGGGGTCTCAACGAATTACGGTGGGAGCGGACAAGGGCAACGACACACGAGACTTTGTTACGGCGTGCCGGGAGAATGTTACACCTCATGTAGCCCGCCGGCAGTGGTCTATTGTGGATAAACGCACTACCCGGCATGACGGGTATCAGATAAGCCAGAGGGTACGCAAGCGCATCGAGGAGATATTTGGTTGGCTCAAGACGGTGGGAGGCGGTCGCAAGCTTTGGTACAAAGGGTTGGAGCGCAATCAGCTCTGGGCAGAATTGACGACGGCAGCTTATAACCTTGTACGATTGGTTAAACTGGTGGCAGCCCACGCTATTTAACTGGCGTAGTATGCCCGCTGAGCCAAAATCGGCTTAGAAAGCGGGCTGGCATAAACCTGCAAAAAGTTAAAAATCTTCCCAAACCATCCCCCGGGATACCAAACCACTAAATTGCCCGTTAAGAATGGCCATCAGCCCCTTTTTCAGCACCCTGCTAGTATTCACTGCTGTGACATGTCTGGGTCCAGTGCTACTGATAGCGTACGGAGGAGTCTATCGTAGTCCAAGGTACAGCAGATGTCAACACAGAAAGAAGTACTCTCTCTCCTGAGCGTGCGGAATGTAGTTACGACAACCGGGAGGGAAGTGGTGAGGTAGACACCAAGACATTCACTCGTTGACACACCATCAGGGACTCCCGGCGGCCCCCTACCACAGACCCCGCTGGTTGGACTTCCCTTTTTCGTAGTCGCGTCCCAGGTGCTCGTAGGCGCGACGGGTGGCCATTCGGCCGCGCGCGGTGCGCTCCAGGAAACCAAGCTGCAGCAGGTAGGGCTCGTAGATATCGGTAATTGCGTCCGACTCCTCGCTGATGGAGGCGGCAATGGTGTCCAGACCGACAGGCCCGCCGTTGAACTTGTCGATGATAGAGTAGAGGACCTTACGGTCCAGCTCGTCCAGACCCATCGGGTCGACTTCCAGTCGAGTCAGTGCTTCAACGGCCACCGTGTGGGTGACGATACCATCTGCCTTTACCTGGGCGTAGTCCCGTACCCGTTTCAGCAGCCGGTTAGCGATACGCGGGGTACCCCGGGCGCGGCGGGCCACTTCCGCCAGACCCTCCGCCTCGGCTTCCACCTGGAGGATATGGGCGGAGCGCTTCAGGATGATCTCTATCGAAGCCTCATCGTAGAAATCAAGGTGGTAGACCGCGCCGAACCGGTCACGAAGAGGCGGGCTGAGCATGGCGAAGCGGGTAGTCGCTCCGATGAGAGTGAAGGTGGGCAGGTTCAGCCGCAGGCTCTTCGCCCCCGGACCCTTGCCGATGACTATGTCCAGGGCTGAGTCTTCCATCGCTGGGTAGAGCACTTCCTCCACGGCGCGATGGAGGCGGTGAATTTCATCGATGAACAGTATGTCCTGCTTGTGAAGGTTGGTCAGGATGGCGGCCAGGTCTCCGGTACGTTCTACGGCGGGACCGGATGTTACCCTGATGCTGCTGCCCATCTCGGTAGCGATGATGTGGGCCAGTGTGGTCTTGCCCAGGCCGGGCGGGCCGTAGAGCAGGACGTGGTCCAGGGCTTCGCCCCTTCCCTTGGCGGCGGCAATGGCAATGTTCAGGTTGTCCTTAACGGCATTCTGCCCGATGAAGTCGCCAAGAGACCTGGGCCGTAGACTGGTGTCAATGGGCTTGTCTTCCGCGCTGGGCTTACCGGAAAGTATACGTGCTATTTTATTTAACCCCTGTCCTTTCTTTCCTTGGACCATCGGGAGGGTAGGGAGGCAAATCCCGCATCGGAAGCTCGATTAAGCGGAGTGTCCCCGATGTGTAATTATAGCATACTGTATACCGGTCCGGGCCAAATGGCGGCTGAGGCCCGATTAGGTTTGACATACATGACGGCGCTGCCGGGGAGGTTAAAGCTCCGTGTCGTGTCCGTCTGTCACCAGGTACTCCTCAAAGGCCGGAGGGATATCGCCTTCTCCTTCCTCGGGGAATAACAGCTACTGCACCTGTTTCTCTATCGGGTCCTCTTTTCTCTGACATGAGAACGGGGACATTCCGACCTTCAGCCCTGGCTGTGGACTCTTGATACCCTTGGTGGAGATAGGGGGACTCGAACCCCCAACCTCTGCATTGCGAACGCAGTGCTCTCCCTGTTGATCCTATCCTCGCAGCAGTTCTAGGAACTCGTCTCTGGTCAGCCCTGCATCCCGAATCAGAGCCCTCAGTAAGCCTCGTCCTAATTCTTTATGTCTGGGTACTGAAAGTCGCCGCCCCGAAGGGTGGAGCAAAATCATGTGGCTGCCTTCAGTATGGTCCCAGTCATATCCAATCTTGCGTACGGCTTTGACGAATTCGTCTCCAGATATTACCGGTAGACGAGCCACTAAACAGCAACCTCCACCTCTTCCACGTCAGTTATTGGCAGTGCCTCGCCGTGCTTGCGCTTGCTGGCGATGTAACCCCGTATCGCCTCTTCGACGTTAGCGATGGCTTCTTCCCTGGTCTTGCCTTGGGAGTGGCATCCGGGCAGGGCAGGACAACTGGCGATGATGAAGCCGTCTTCGTCCTGTTCAAGAGTGATAGCAAACTTCATAATATCTCCTCAGTAAGAGCAAAACATGGTTACATTGTAGCAGAAATCAGCAAGCTTGGGACGGAAATATCAATAGGTAGAACCTTTGAGTTAAGGTTTCATATCGTTTGAAATTCAACTAAGCTTCATGTCAGCAGTATCACTAAGCAATTGTTGATACAGAGAAGACAAGATTTCTTCCGCCTCGCGAGTGTAGTCTTTTATTGCTGACTTAAGGTCAAATGTGTCGGAGATATTCTCCTTCTTTATTTTATCGAAATGCATAATTAGGGGTTTTTGATATTTAATAGTAATTCTTGCTACTGCCCCGCTCTTTTCAGCAGGGTGACCGCCAATAATATTTCGGAGGTTGCGTATTTTTACCCAACCACTATTTGATGAGGGCTTATTCCAAGATCCGATAGTATCATCCCACAAGGTATGAATCGAATCTTGCTGAATATAAATCGATTGAAGAACACCGAAAAGGCGGAGATACTGACTTGCGAAGGTCTTTCCAAGCCCACTATTTCGATAGCTTTTTAGCGCTAGTGCTGTGTCTCCTATGTTGTCTAATGCGGCGCATATCCTGAACCATTTTTGCTTACCAAATTTTGATAGACCGAATTCGATAAGTCTTTCACGGATTTTGTTTTCTAACAATTCTATACTAGACATCCACCTTATACTCCGTGATGACAAGAACTTACCCACAGCGAGTTTTATCCTGGACAGGTGGTTCTACCTACTGATACCCTAGGTCGTCCTTACTGAAAAAGATGGTGGAGATAGGGGGACTCGAACCCCCAACCTCTGCATTGCGAACGCAGCGCTCTCCCGGTTGAGCTATATCCCCATGCCTACGTGATATATTGTAGCATGTCGTTCCTTGTCAGTCACTATCATACTTGATATACTTAGAGCGGACCTCTCGGGACAAGAAACACCATGGAATTTGAGACTGTCATCGGGCTGGAGGTGCATGTCCAGCTTCAGACCCGCAGTAAGATGTTCTGTTGTTGTAGTGCAGACTACGCCAGCACACCCCCCAATACCCACGTCTGCCCGGTCTGCCTCGGCATGCCCGGCGTCCTTCCCGTCATCAACCAGCAGGCCGTGGAGTACACCGCGATGACGGCACTGGCGCTGAATTGCACTATCGCCGAATATACCAGGTTCGACCGTAAGAGCTACCCTTACCCCGACCTGATGAAGGGATACCAGATTTCGCAGTATGAAGACCCCATCGGGCTCAACGGCTGGCTGGCCATCGAAGTGGACGGTCGGACCAGGCGGGCGGGCATCACCCGCGTCCACCTTGAAGAGGATACCGCCAGGCTGACACACCGTTCCGCTCCGGGTGAAGAGGCCTATAGCCTGGTGGATGTGAACCGCTCCGGGACCCCGCTGATGGAGGTTGTCGGTGAACCGGACCTGCGCTCCCCGGAAGAGGCCCGGCAGTACCTTATCAAGCTGCGCAGCATCCTTCGCTATCTTGGCGTATCCACCGCCAATATGGAGGAAGGCAGTTTCCGCTGTGACGCCAATATCAGTATTCGCCCCGAGGGATGTGATGAGTTAGCCGCCAAGGTCGAGGTAAAGAACATGAACAGCTTTCGGGCTGTCTACCATGCCCTTGAGTATGAGGAAATTAGGCAGAGGAGGGCCGTTGAGCAGGGTGAGGATATCTTCCAGGAGACGCGTGGCTGGGTAGAGGAAGAGGGGAAGACCGTCTCGCAGCGCGGCAAGGAGTACGCCGACGACTACCGCTACTTCCCCGAGCCGGACCTGCCACCGCTCTCACTCAGTGCCGATTGGGTGGAGGAGATAAAGGCAAGGCTGCCGGAGCTGCCTGAAGCTAAACGCGACCGCTTCATGACCGATTACGCCCTGCCGCGATATGACGCCAGCCTGCTGACCGGCTCCAGGGAAATGGCTGATTACTTCGAGGTCTGCCTGGAGACCGGACTGCCTGCCGGTCTTGCCTTGCCCGCGAGGGCCAAGGCAGTGAGCAACTGGCTCCTCGGTGATTTCAGCCGGCTGCTTAATGCCACCGGCACCGAGATAAGTGACTCCAAAGTGAACCCTGAGCAGCTCTGCCAGTTGCTTGACCTCATGCAGAAGGGCACCGTCACCGGTCCCGCCGCCAAGCAGGTTTGGGAGGAGATGTTCAAGACCGGCAGACCGGCCGAAGAGATTATTGACCGGAAAGGCCTGAGCCAGATAACCGATACCGGCGAGATAGAGGAGGCGGTCGACCAGGCAATCGCCGCCAATAAGCAGGCCGTAGCCGATTATAATGCAGGTAAGGAAACAGCAGTCAAGTTCCTCGTTGGCCAGGTAATGAGAGCCACCCGGGGCCGCGCCAATCCGCAACTGGCAACCGAACTGCTGAAGAAGAAGTTGGGGGAAGAATAACAGAATGCAGACTGCTTTCAATGTGATTCAGATTATAGTATCAGTATCTCTGGCACTGGTTATCCTCTTGCAGGTAAAAGGCGGTGGCCTGGGAGGTATCTTCGGCCAGGCTGACTCCGTCTATCGGACTAAGCGGGGCGTGGAGAAGAGGCTTTTCCAGATGACCATTGGCTTGGCGGTCCTCTTTGTAATCGTCTCAATAATTTCTCTCAAGGTTGCCTAGTCGCTGACTGACATGAGCGCCGTAGTAACCCTGACCACTGACTTTGGACTGACTGACGCCTATGTCGCCGCTATGAAGGGCGTCATCCTGGGTATCAATCCTGGTGCCAGGCTGGTTGACATC
This sequence comes from Dehalococcoidales bacterium, assembly GCA_030667735.1. GTDB lineage: Bacteria > Chloroflexota > Dehalococcoidia > Dehalococcoidales > Fen-1064 > DUES01. Next base: position 1,019 of record DAOUVG010000085.1, on the reverse strand, counting down.
TGCCATACCGTGAAGTCACGGAATATCGCCCAGGCAGCCTTTGTCCTGAGCACGGCATACCGGTTCTTCCCCGAGGGGACAATACACCTGGTGGTCATCGACCCCGGCGTAGGCAGCGAACGAAGGAGCGTTATCCTGAAAACATCATCGGCCTGTTTTGTGGCCCCGGACAACGGAGTACTGAGCTACATCGTCGAGCAATCCTCACCCGGACCTGACCCGGCAGAAACCGGCAGTCTCCCCGAGAGGCAACTCGGACCGGAGATGGAGGCAATCGACATCACCAGGCCGCAGTTCTGGCGCTCGCCGGTCAGCCCCACCTTCCACGGGCGGGATATCTTTGCCCCGGTGGCGGCGCATCTCTCCCTGGGACAGCCACCATGCGATTTCGGGGAGCCGATAACATCACTGAAAACACTTGCGCCCGCCCGCCCACGGCGGAAACCGGATGGTTCCCTGGTCGGAAATATCCTGCATATTGATACCTTCGGTAACCTGATTACCAGCATCCGGTGCCAGGATGTGCTGCCGATAACAGGTACTCTGGTGACCGAGGTCGGCGGCAGGATTATCTCCGGGCTGGTTAATACCTACGCCGAAGGTGAAGGACTTCTCACCCTCCTCGGTAGCAACGGCTACCTGGAGGTTTCACTTAGAGACGGCAGTGCCCGCGACTTTCTCGGTGCTGGCATCGGTGATGAGGTTACGGTACAATCATTAGCAGGAGGCTAAAACACACCTGTACTACTGCGCCCGGTGTGCGGTATACACCCACAGGAAGCACTTCACTGGCTGAAATAAAGACAATACATAATCAGGCACATATGTTATTCAGACGGAGGGGTATCAATGAAAAAGTGGTTGATGGTCATCCGGGCACCGTTCCTGCCGCTGGCACTGGTGCTCGCCTTCCTCGGGGCCTGCATCGCCTGGTACGAGTCTCGCGAAATCGGGGCGACGTTCGACTTCAGCATCGGCTACGCATGGCTGGCGGGAGTCGGTATCCTGCTTGCCCATAT
>DAOUVG010000206.1 GCA_030667735.1 Dehalococcoidales bacterium | reverse complement strand
GAAAGGGTTATTCATAGGCTTACTGGAATGGCAGGGACTGTAAAAGCATTTGTAAGACACTACACTAGCCGGAGGTGTTAGTCTCTCGCACCCTCTTCACCTACTCAGCTATCGCCGGAAGGACATCGCCCGTCTTGCCCTGGATAATGTAGTCCGAGACCCCGTCCTGGGTCAGAGGTGTCGGCTCCGCGTTCACCTCGATGATGGTCACAACAGGCACCCTCCCCATGGCAGCAAGGCTGCCTGCGGCCTCCCTCTGCGCCTCCCTCGTCTTCTGCCGGGCGATTCTGGGCAGGTTGGCAAAGGGATAGACCACGGCCGAAGTCCCGCAGATGAGCATCAGGTCACACTTCCAGGCTTCTTCCAGACTCTGGTTAGCCACGTCCTCGGGGATGGGTTCGCCAAAACCGACAGTGTCGCCTTTGACGATTCCGCCGCATTTCGAACAGCGGGGAGGTAGCCGGTCTTCCCGCATCAGCCTTTCCAGGTCAAACTCATCACGCCTGAACCTGGCGTTACAGGATACGCAACGCAGCTTGGCGAAGCTGCCGTGGTACTCCAGCAGGTGACGCGTCCCCGCCCTCTCGTGGAGGGCGTCAACGTTCTGTGTGATGGTACACTTCAGTAACCCCATCTTCTCCAGCTCGACCAGAGCATGATGACCGGGATTTGGCTCCCTGGCTCCCAGTTCCCCGAGGGCACCGGTACTGCTGGTCAGCCTCTCCTTCCAGTATCTGCCGGGGTCCTGGAGGAAGTCCTGGTAGCCGCGATATGCCCGCTTCTCGGCTTCAGGGTTCTTCGTCCAGACACCCTGCGGTCCCCGGAAATCCGGTATCCCGGACTCCGTGGACATACCGGCACCGGTCAGGGCAATGGTATACCCGGAACCGGCGATGTCCCTGGCTGCTCTTTGAATTAGCTCATTCATAATCAATCTCCCCATGAGTGATGTCCTATTGATGTTCCCTGATAAACTCCTCTATCTTACCGAAGTACAACTCCTGGTTCATCATGATATCATTATGGCCCGCTCCGGGGACGATAAGAATCCTCTTTTCCCGCGAGCCGGAACTCCGGTAGAGTTCCTTCCCTTCTTCAACAGGTATGATTTCGTCGTTCTCGCCGTGGATGATGAGCGTGGGTCTGTGAATCCGCCGAACCTTCACCTTGTTCAGGAAAGCTCTTTCCTCCCCCGCCGCAGTTATGTCCGGTGAAACCCCCGGGTAGTCCCATAGCCGGCGGAAGTTATTAGCGGTACCACTCTCAACAATCAAACCACGGATATCATCCTGGTAGTTCAGGGCAACCTCAACGGCAGGCACACTTCCCAGGGACCGGCCCATAACGAAGAGGCTGTCCTTGAAGCCTTCCTCCCTCAGTTTCTCTCTGAAGCCCCTGAAGATGGTGTGGGCATCGGCGACCATGTTGGAAATCGTCGGCCTTCCATCACTGGCGCCATAGCCCCGATAGTCGCTGACGAAGAGGTTAATCCCTCTCCAGTTGTAGTACGGGGCAATCCACTCGTGAGTATCCACCGTTTCGCCATTACCGTGGAAGTACAGGATTGATGGGTGGTCCTTGCCACTCACCCAGAACCCGCAGACTACCTTGATTCCTTCTTCGACCTCCACGGAGCAAGCGGGTACCCCCACAGACCGGGACCGGAGGAAGTCCGGCATCTGAAAAGGAGAATAGACTACCGGGAATATCACCTGCAGAATCTCAGGTCGGTCCAGAAAGGACAGGTCTATTTCGTCAGACATCTTTGTCCTCCTCCGCCAAGTGTGCAGAATACAGTCAAATAATAGCTCACCCGCCGCAATTTCTCCACCCCTTCGCACAGAAGACGAGAGTCACCCGCCACTGCTGATTGTGGCCGTCAGGCGGTATTTGGTACACTGTCCATAGCACTAAGGCAGGTATATCGTTATCCGATGAAGAAGTTCACCAGAACAATATCCGGCGTGACCCCCGTGGCGGTAATGACGCAGCCGATGGACTGCCCCGGAGAGTGTATCTACTGTCCCACATACCCGGCAACGCCGCAGAGCTACACCCCGGAGTCGCCGGCGGTGCTGCGCGGCAGGAATTGTAACTTCTCTGCCGGAGGGCAGGTACTGCTAAGGCTGAAGGCCCTGTCTAACATGGGACACCCCACGGACAAAATTGAGCTGATAGTCATGGGGGGTACCTTCCTCGCACTGCCCCACGACTACCAGTACACATTCATCAAGGAGTGCTTCGATGCCCTGAACGGTGAGGAATCGGACAGCCTGACCGAGGCCAAGCAGCGCAACGAGACCGCCGTACACCGCTGCACCGGACTGTGCATCGAGACCCGGCCGGACTGGTGCGGGCAGGAGGAAGTGGGCCGGATGCTGGAGTTCGGCGCTACCCGGGTGGAGCTGGGTGTGCAGGTGCTGGATGATGATATCTACCGCCTGGTCAGAAGAGGTCATACCGTGGAGGACGTCGTCAGTGCCACGGCGCTGCTCAAGGACCACGGCTTCAAGGTACACTACCACTGGATGCCCGGGCTGCCCGGTTCGAGCCCGGAAAAGGACCTGGAAATGTCCCGGCAGTTATTTGACGACCCCCGTTTCCGGCCGGACGGCCTGAAGCTGTACCCCACCATGGTGGTAGAGGGCACCGAACTCGAGCAGTGGTACCGGGAAGGCCGTTACCACCCCTACCCGATTGACACCATGATAGACCTCGTTGCCGACATAAAGGCTATCGTTCCTCCCTACGTGAGAATCTCACGGGTACTGCGGGATATCCCGCCACAGTTTATTGTCGCCGGGTGCCGCAACTCGCTGCGTGGCGTTGTCAGGCAGCGTATGGAGGAGAACGGCACACGGTGCCGCTGCATCCGGTGCCGTGAATACGGCCACCGGGCAATCACCGGACGACCGATAGGCGAACCCCGCCTGGTGAGAATGGACTACGAGGCCTCGGGCGGGCGGGAGGTGTTCCTTTCCTTTGAGGACGAGAACGAGACGCTGTTCGGTCTGCTGCGACTGAGGGTCCGGAGCGGAAAGGACTCTGCAACCGGAGACCGGGCCACAGTCCGTGAGCTGCACGTGTACGGCCCCGAGGTCCCCCTGAAGCACCAGGACACGGCCGCTGCCCAGCACAAGGGACTGGGGAAGGCACTGCTCCGGGAGGCGGAACGGCTCACCCGGAACGAGTTCCATGCCCCCGAGCTCGCGGTTCTGAGCGGGGTCGGCGCCCGCGACTACTACCGTACCGAGTTCGGTTACCGCCTGCGGGGAGACTACATGGTCGGGAGCCTGTAACCCACCCGCCGAGACTTCCTCTCGGCGCGCCACCGGCCTCAGCGGCACAGAATCTAACCGGATGCCAGGAGATGTAGTTATTGCACTCCTCCTGGCATGGAAGGACGTCAGGGGGATGACGTATTGCCCCATGAGAAAGTATCCAGTACCATAGCTAACCGCACAAGGTTCTGTTCAATCGGAGTGTCTGGCATTATTTTAACCCGCTCGGACTGGCAGTATTTACAGCTAGGATTCCTTTGATTTGTCTCGTTCATTTCTATCCGCCTTTATTTCGTGTATCAATTCCCTCACGGAGTCTTTTAATTGTTTATCCTCACTTACAGCATTGGCAGATGACTTCTTATCCTTTCTGTGTTGAATACATAAATAGATTACCGCAATTATGAAAACCACAATAGCGATAGCGTTTTCGGGGAATGATTCAATTATACCGCTCATAACACCACCTCTGCGGGATGGCAGTATGAAACCGTATATGATATGGGAAATATGTACCAATACCGGACTTGTAAGCCCCAGT